>NZ_CADEAU010000214.1 GCF_902825405.1 Micromonospora maritima
CCACCGAGATCTACACCGCTCTGAACACTCTTTCCCTACACGACGCTCTTCCGATCTATCGACTCCGGCTCCCGCTCGTCGAGGCGCAGCTCGGCGCGGGAGAGCACCCGGGCGTCGGCGTGGAAGACGCCCTGGACACCCTGCGGCCGGAGCTGACCGGCCGCGTCGCCGAGCGCGCTGGTGGGGGCGTGCACCACGCCGACCAGGTCGTGCAGCAGCGGTTGGAGGTGGCGTTCGGTCACGGGGGGACTCCTGGTGCTGATCGGTGGCGACGGACGTCTTGACAGATGACCGCGGCCGGTGCAAAGTGCGAAACATTCCAGAAACTTTGAACGTTCTAATCCTGCCCCATCGAGATTGGATCGTTCAAGGCGGCGAGAGGGATTTCGTGGGAGAAAAGGTAACCATCGCGACGGTGGCCCGGCACGCCCAGGTCAGCCGGCAGACCGTCTCCAACGTGCTCAACGCGCCGCACATCGTCCGTGAGGACACCCGGCAGCGGGTACGCGAGGCGATCGCGGCGCTCGGCTACCGGGCCAACCAGGCCGCCCGGCAGATGCGGACCGGCCGGTCCCGGCTCATCGCCGTCCGCATCGAGCCCACCCGGGACGGCATCAACGGCTCGGTGCTCGACCGCTTCCTGCACGGCCTCACCGAGACCGCCGACGCCGGCGGCTACCGGGTCCTGCTCTACACCGCCCGCGACGACGACCAGGAGATCGCCACCTACGACGCCCTGCTCGGCGCGTACGACCTGGACGCGTTCGTGCTCACCGGCACCAAGCACGGCGACCCGCGCACCGCGTGGCTGGCCGAGCGCGAGGTGCCGTTCGTGACCTTCGGCCGCCCCTGGGACACCCCGGACGCCCATCCCTGGGTCGACGTGGACGGCGCCGCCGGCACCGCCCAGGCCACCCGGCACCTGCTCGCCGCCGGCCACCGCCGGATCGCCTTCCTCGGCTGGCCCGCCGGCTCCGGCGTCGGCGACGACAGGCGCGCCGGCTGGCGTACCACGATGGCGGAGGTCGGCCTGGACAGCGCCGCGGCGGACCGCGCCACCGAGGACGGCATCGCCGAGGGGGCGCGCGAGCTGCGCACGCTGCTCGCCCTCGACGCGCCGCCGACCGCGGTGGTCTGCGCCAGCGACTCGCTGGCGCTCGGCGCGTGGCAGGCCGCGCGCGAGACGGCGACCGACGTCGCCGTCGTCGGCTTCGACGACACCCCGGTGGCCGCCGCGGTCGGGCTGAGCAGCGTCAGCCAACCGCTCGGTGAGGCCGCCGCCCGCTGCGTCGAGCTGCTCACCGGGCTGCTCGACGGGCAGCAGCGCGACCCCCAGCTGCTGCTGAGTCCCTCGCTGGTGCTTCGGCACACGGCGTGATCCCATCCCCCACCAGGAGAATCAGATGACACCTCGCACGTTCACCCGGGCCGCGCTGGCGGGCGTCGCCGCCGTCGCGCTGCTCGGCTCCGCCGCCTGCGGCAGCGGCTTCGACGACTCGGCCGGCGACACCAAGCAGTCCAGCGGCCCGGCCAGCCTGCAGATCCTGATCGGCTCCTCCGGCGACGCCGAGACCAAGGCCGTGCAGGAGGCCGCCGCGAAGTGGGCAAGTTCCTCCGGCAACACCGCCACCGTCACCCCGGCCCAGGACCTCACCCAGCAGCTCGGCCAGGCGCTGGCCGGTGGCACCCCGCCGGACGTCTTCTACGTCGACGCGTCCCGGTTCGCCGACTTCGCCAGCGTCGGGGCGCTGGAGCCGTACGGCGACAAGGTGAGCAACACCGACGACTTCTACGAGAGCCTGCGCACCGCGTTCACCTACGACGGCAAGCTCTACTGCGCGCCCAAGGACTTCTCCACCCTGGCGCTCCAGATCAACACCGACCTCTGGACCAAGGCCGGCCTGACCGACGCGGACGTGCCGACCACCTGGGACCAGCTCACTGCCGTCAGCCAGAAGATCAAGGCGAAGGGCCAGGTGGCGCTCGCGCTCGGCGACACCCGGGACCGCATCGGCGCGTTCCTGGTGCAGAACGGCGGCTGGCTGATGAGCAAGGACGGCAAGCAGCCGACCGCGGACACCCCGGAGAACCTCCAGGCCCTCCAGTACGTCAAGTCGCTGCTCACCAACGGCTACGCGAAGTTCCCGAAGCAGCTCGACGCCGGCTGGTCCGGTGAGGCGTTCGGCAAGGGCAAGGCCGTGATGACCATCGAGGGCAACTGGATCAAGGGCGCCCTGCAGAACGACTTCCCGAACGTCAAGTACAAGGTGGTCCCGCTGCCGGCCGGCCCCAAGGGCCAGGGGACGCTCTCCTTCACCCAGTGCTGGGGCATCGCCGCCAAGTCGAAGTACAAGGAGCAGGCGATCAAGTTCGTCGAGGCGATGACCGCCGGCGAGCAGCAGATCGCCTTCGCCAAGGCGTTCGGCGTGATGCCGTCCCGCCAGTCCGTCAGCGGCCAGTACACCAGCGCCTTCCCGGCCGACAAGCCGTTCATCGACGGCGCCGCGTACGCCCAGGGGCCGGTGAACGCGCCGAAGATGGACAGCGTGCTGCGTGACCTGGAGGCCGGCCTGCAGGGCCTGGCCACCGGCGACCCGAAGACCATCCTGGCCAACTTCGACAAGAACGCCAAGGCGGCGCTCGGCGGCTGAGGTGTAAGGAGGGGCCCCTTATTAACAGACGGGTGTTAACAGGGGGCCCCTCCTTACACCTCCTCCCGAGAGAGGAGGGGAGATGGCAACGGACACGCTCGCCGCGCCGGGCACCACGCCGGCCGGCCCGCCGCGTCGCCGATCCGGTGGTGGCATCCGCAGCAACGAGAACCTCGCCGGCTGGCTCTTCGTCGCGCCGGTGATCGTGATCCTCGGGCTCTTCCTGCTGCTGCCGATCCTGATGGCGCTCTGGGTGAGCCTCACCGACTGGAACGGCCAGGGCAGCCCGTTCACCGGCGACGTGCCGTTCGTCGGCGGCGACAACTACGCCCAGCTGTTCACGGACGACGGGCTCGCCCGCCGCGACTTCATGACCGCCATCCGCAACAACATCTACTACGTCGGGATCGTCGTGCCGGTGCAGACCGCGCTCGCCCTCGGTCTCGCCCTGGTGGTGAACAACCGGCTGCTCAAGGGGAAGGGCTTCTTCCGCAGCGCCTTCTACTTCCCGTCGGTCACCAGCTCGGTGGCGATCAGCGTGGTGTTCCTCTTCCTGTTCGCCAACTCCGGGGCGGTCAACCGGCTGCTCGCCCTGTTCGGCCTCGACGGGCCGGAGTGGTTCGCCGACGGCCGGGGCGTGCTGCACCTGCTGTTCGGCGCGCTCGGGATGAACGAGCCGCCGGCCGCGCTCACCTCCGGTGGCCCGCTCGGGCTGACCTGGTGGGACTGGCTGTCCGGGCCCAGCGTGGCCATGACGTCGATCATCTGCCTGGTCATCTGGACCACCTCGGGCACGTTCATGCTGATGTACCTGGCCGCCCTGCAGAACGTGCCGGTGGCGCTGGACGAGGCCAGCACGCTCGACGGCGCGAGCCGCTGGCAGCGGTTCCGGTACGTCACCCTGCCGCTGATCAAGCCCACCACGTTCCTCGTGGTCACGCTGGGACTGATCGGCTCCTGGCAGGTCTTCGACCAGGTGTACGTGATGAGCCAGGGCGACCCGGCGAAGACCACGCTCACCCCGGCGTACCTGTCGTACCGGACCGCGTTCCGGGACTTCGACTACGGCTCGGGCGCGGCCATCTCGTTCGTGCTGTTCCTGATCATCATCCTGCTCACCCTGTTCCAGCGCTGGCTGATGGCCGACCGGGACGGTACCCGGCGCGGCCGGTGGTGGCGGCGACGCGTACCGGAGGGGTCCTGACATGGCCGTGCTGACCGACCGGCCGGCGCCCGTCGCCCGCCGCGGCGACCGCGGGGTGCGCGCCCGGGTCAACCGCGTCCTCGGGTACGCGGTCCTGATCTTCTTCGGGCTGGTCTTCCTCTACCCGTTCGTGATCCAGCTCGGCAACTCGCTCAAGACCGAGCCGGACGCGGCGGCCAACCCGCTCTCCCCGTTCCCCGACCCGCTCACGCTGGCCGGCTTCGATCGGATCTTCTCCGGCACCAACTTCCCGCTCTGGCTCGGCAACTCGTTGCTGGTCACCGTGCTGGTCACGCTCGGCCGGGTCTTCTTCGACTCGCTCGCCGGGTACGCGTTGGCCCGGCTGCGGTTCCGGGGCCGGGCCGGGCTGTTCGCCGCCGTCATCGCGGTGATGGCGGTGCCGGGCGTGGTGCTGCTGATCCCGAAGTTCCTGGTGCTCAAGCAGATCGGCCTCTACGACAGCTACGCCGGTCTGATCGTGCCGCTGCTCGCCGACGCGGCGGGCGTGTTCATCATGAAGCAGTTCTTCGAGTCGATCCCGGTCAGCGTGGAGGAGGCGGCCCGGATCGACGGCGCCGGCGTCTTCCGCACGTTCTGGTCGGTGGTGCTGCCGATGGCCCGACCGGCGCTGATCACGCTGACCATCCTGTCGTTCCAGGGCTCCTGGAACGAGTTCCCGCACAGCCTCGTCTCGGTCCAGGACCCGGACCTGTTCACGTTGCCGCGCGGGCTGGCCGACCTGGTCAGCGGCTCGCTCGGCAAGGGCACCCAGTATCCGTTGAAGCTCGGCGCGGCGCTGCTGGCCACCATCCCGGTGGCGGTGCTCTTCGTGATCTTCCAGCGGTACTTCGTGCGCGGCGCCAACGAGGGCGCGGACAAGGGCTGATCCGCGCTGGCGGTCCCGCCCCGTGCCGGGACCGCCAGCGCGCCGGCTCAGCTCTCCTCGATGACCGACATGACGTTGCCGGCCGGATCGGTGAACCAGGCGATGGTGGGCCCGTTGCCCCGCATGATCCCCTTGTCGTCCTGCGGCATGCCGTCGTACCGCTCCAGCCGTACGCCGCGCGCGACCAGCTCGTCGACCGCCCGGTCGACGTCCGGGACGGGGAAGTTGAGCACGGTGTAGCTCGCCGGGCGGTGGTCGGGCTTCGGGTAGACGAGCACTGGCCGGTCGCCGGCCAGATGCAGCGTCAGGATCCCGCCCATGTCGTCGTCCCGGGAGACCCGCAGCCCCAGCACGTCGGCGTAGAAGCGCTGCGCCCGGTCCGGGTCGTCGACCGAGAACCCGCTGAACGCCTTCGTGTCGCCGAACATGATCCGCTCCTCACTCTGGCCTGTGTCGTGCCTACCAGGGTCGGACCGGCGCCGGGGCGGAAACTCATCGGTCGGCGGGAGATGCCTCCGGGTCCGTCGCCGCCGCCTCCTCGGGAACGGCCACGTGCAGCCGGAGCTGGGGGACCAGCATGTCGTCCACGTCCAGCGCCCGGGTCGCGCCGTCCGGTTCCCAGCCGGTCGAGCCGAGGAAGGCCCGGGTCGCCGCGTCGGCGTCGAACGCCCAGGCCACCGCGCGGGTGAAACCGTCGGTACGCCAGTGCTCGACCGCGGCGGCGAGCAGCCGACTGCCGTGCCCCCGCCGACCCCAACGGGGCTCGACCAGCAGATCGGTGACCGCCACCACGCCCGAGGCGAGGGCGTCGGCCGGCTCTCCCGGGGCGAGCGCCTCGGCGTCGGCCGGACCGGAGGCGGCGAACCCCACCAGATAGGATTGCGCGGCCTGTTCGACGGCGACCAGCACCCGGTGCGCGCCCGAGGGCGGCTCCTGCACCGCCGCGCTCCACCGCCGGGCCAGGTATGCCTCGTCCAGGTTGTCGAGCACGTGCCGGGGCAGGATCCGGCGGTACGCGACCCGCCAGGTCGCGAGCTGGATGCGTGCGATCTCGGCGACGTCCTCGGGACGCGCGGGGCGGACGTAGCCTGCAGCCATGGCACGTGAGCCTACGCAGGGCGAGGAGGACGACGGTGGCGCAGGGTGCCGGGCGGACGATCGCGCAGGTCGTCGCCGTGGCGGCGCTCGCCGCGGCGGTCACCGTGTTCCTGTCCGTGGCGGCGGTGCGGCACGGCTTCTTCGATCTCCAGGTCTACTACGGGGCGCTGACGTTCTGGGCGCGTGACGGCGGGGAGATCTACGACTTCCTCCGGGCCGGCACCCAGTACGGCTTCACCTACCCGCCGTTCGCCGCGCTCGTCATGCTGCCCATGGCGTACCTGTCGTGGACCGCGGCGATCGCGGTGAGCGTGGCGGCGACGGTGCTGGTCAGCGCCGTGGTGATCTGGCGGCTGCTGGACCCGGTGGCCCGCCGGTCCGGCTGGACCCGCTGGTTCACCCTCGCGGTCGCGCTCTGCCTGGCCGCCGCGTACGAGCCGATGCGCGAGACGGTCAACTTCGGCCAGGTCAACATGCTGCTGCTGTTCCTGGTGGCGGTGGACCTGCTGTGGCTGCTGCCGGCGGGTAACCGGTGGGCGGGCGTGGGCATCGGACTGGCCACCGCGATCAAGCTGACACCCGGCATCTTCATCGTCTACCTGCTGGTCACCGGCCGCTGGCGGGCCGCGCTGACCACGGTCGGCACGGCCGCCGTCGCCACGCTCGTGGCCGCCGGCCTCTTCCCGGACGCCTCCCGGGAGTTCTGGACCGAGGCGCTGTGGAACACCGACCGGGTCGGTGAGCTGGCCTTCGTCTCCAACCAGTCGCTGCGCGGGGTGGTGGCCCGGCTGGACCCGCAGGACCCGAGCACGGTCGCCTGGCTGGTGCTCGTGCTGGCCACGCTGGCGGTCTGGGGCTGGCGGTGCCGGCGCGCGGTGGCCGCCGGCGACGAGGCCACCGGCCTGGCCCTGACCGGCGCGGTGATGTGCCTGGTCAGCCCGGTGACCTGGGTGCACCACCTGGTCTGGCTGCTGCCGGGGCTGATCCTGCTCGTCGACAACGGCATGGCGGCGCCCGCGCGCAGCCGGCGGCGCCGTCTGCTGCTGGGCGCCGCGCTCGTCGGGTACGCGCTGCTGTGCAGCCGGATCGTCTGGTCCTGGGAGAAGGACTTCACCGGCGTGGACGGCTTCCTGGGCAGCAACACGTACGTCTGGATCAGCCTGGCGCTGCTGCTCGGCCTGCCGATCCGCCGCTGGCTCACGCCGGGCGGCGGTGGGCGTCCCGGCGACGACGTCCCGGCCGGGTCAGCCGCCGGCGGTGTACCGCAGCTCGCGGAGCAGGACCGGGGCGCGTCCGCCGGCCAGCGGCACCGGATAGGCGGTCTCCTCACCGTCGGGTGAGTGCCCGGCCCGCTCGTAGAACCGGCGGGCCCGGGCGTTGTCGGCGAGCACCCAGAGCCGGTAGCCGGTCCAGCCCCGCTCGGCCAGGCCGGCGCGCGCCGCGTCGAGCAGCGTCCGGCCGACGCCGGAACCCCAGTAGGCGGGCTCCAGGTAGATCGCCAGCAACTCGCCGTGCGCCGGGTCCAGGTCGTCGCGGTCCTGGTTGTTCCGGTACGGCCCGAACGTGGTGAACCCGGTGACCAGGCCGTCGTCCTCGGCGACGAGCGTGGTGAACGGGTGATCCGGGTCGGCGGTGCCGAGGTCGCGGCGACGCTGTGCCCAGGCGAGCGGGTTCAGCCGGCGCAGCACCTCGTCCGGCATGATCCCGGCGTACCCGGCCTGCCAGCCGTGGATGTGCACCCGGGCGATCGCCTCGGCGTCGTCCGGCTCCTCCCGGCGGATGGTGAGCACGTGTCCGTTCTATGCCCCGACGGGCGAACAGTCCAGCCGCCGCTCCCGGGTGATGTCGTACCGCTGGATTAGGGTCGCCGACGATGGCCGTACCGGAATCGCTCTCCCTCGCCCAGGCCCGGCGGATCGCCCTGGCCGCCCAGGGCTTCGCCGACCCGACGCCCACCGGCGTGCCCACCCGCCGGCACCTGCGCCGGGTGCTCGACCGGGTCGGGCTGATCCAGATGGATTCGGTGAACGTGCTGCAACGCGCGCACTACCTGCCGCTCTACAGCCGACTCGGGCCCTATCCGACCGCCCTGCTCGACACCGCCGCCTACCGCCGCCCCCGTGAGCTGTTCGAATACTGGGCGCACGAGGCGTCGCTGGTCCCGGTGGGGCTGCACCCGGCGCTGCGCTGGCGGATGGCCAGGGCGCGCGACGAGGCCTGGGGCGGGATGCGCCGCATCGCCCAGGAGCAGCCCGAGCTGGTGGCGTGGGTGCGCGACGAGGTGGCCGCCCGGGGCCCGCTGACCGCCGCCGAGATCGAGCACGACGCGCCGCGCGAGACCGGCAACTGGGGCTGGAACTGGTCGGCGGTGAAGCGGGCGCTGGAGTTCCTGTTCTGGGCCGGCGAGGTGACCGCGGCCGACCGCACCAACTCGTTCGCCCGCCGCTACGACCTGCCGGAGCGGGTGCTGCCGGCCGCCGTGCGGGACGCGCCCACCCCGACCGACGCCGAGGCGCACCGGATGCTCGTCTCGATCGCCGCCCGCTCGCTCGGCGTCGCCGCCGAGCCGGAGCTTCGCGACTACTTCCGGCTGCCGGTCGCCGGGGCCCGGCAGGCGGTGGCCGAGCTGGTCGAGGCGGGCGAGCTGACCCCGGTCACCGTGCAGGGCTGGCGGCATCCCGCCTACCTGCACGCCGACGCCCGACTGCCCCGCTGGGTACGAGGCAACACGCTGGTCAGTCCGTTCGACCCGCTGGTCTGGGAGCGGGGCCGCACCGAGCGGCTCTTCGGCTTCACCTACCGGATCGAGATCTACGTGCCGGCGCCGCAGCGGACATACGGCTACTACGTGCTGCCGTTCCGCCAGGGCGAGCGGTTCACCGCCCGGGTCGACCTCAAGGCCGACCGCAAGGCCGGCGCGCTGCTGGTGCCGGCCGCCTGGGTCGAGCCGGGCGCCGACCCGGGGGAGACGGCGGTGGCGCTCGCCGCCGAGCTCTACCGGCTCGCCGGCTGGCTCGGCCTGGACGCGGTCGCC
>NZ_CADEAU010000215.1 GCF_902825405.1 Micromonospora maritima
CGCCGCGCCCGGCGCGGGGGCGGTCATCGCCGCGCGGGCGGCGCGGACCTTGGGCAGGGGCAGCCGCAGCGCCCACCGCTTGAGCCGGGGCAGCGCCGAGGTCAGGTCGACCGCGACGACGGTACGCACGGCGCCCCGTCCCGCCACCAGCGGCGCGACCTTGTCCCAGACGACCGCCACCCGGGCGCCGTGGTCGGTGAGTTGCCGGTCCAGCTCGTCGGCGGTGTAGAGCGGGTTGTGCTCGACGACCACCGCGCCCAGGCGCAGCACCGCGTAGAACGCGACCACGTGCTGCGGGCAGTTCGGCAGCACCAGGGCGACCCGGTCGCCGGGGCCGACGCCGAGCCGGCGCAGCGCATCGGCGGCGCGGGCGACCTGGTCGGCCAGCTCGGTGAAGGTGGTGGTGGCGCCGTAGAAGTCCAGCGCCACCCGCGGCCCGAAGCGCCGGGCGGCGTCGGTGAGCAGGTCGACGAGCGAGCCGTCCGGCTCCGGAACCTCGGCCGGCACCCCCGGTGCGTAGCTGCGGGTCCAGGGTCGCTGGGCGGTCGTGTCCATCGCCGTCTCTCCTCGCTGCGCGGATGACCGGCCCAGCCTAACTTAACCAGCCGGTAACCTACGCTCACGTAGGTTGCCGGGTTTGTCACACCGCCTCAGCGGCGGCTCGCCGAGTGGTGACTCACCACCCGCCGGGTCTTCACGATCGCGAAGACGATCACCGCGGCGAGCGCGATCACGCCGATGACGACGAGCCAACGGACCGCTTCCAGCAGCAGCCCGAGCAGGATGAGCACACCGGCGACCACGCCGACCACCCAGAGCAACGCGCGCATGTTCCAGCCTCCCGTCGTACGGTGGGCCGCGCGCTTTCCCGCTGCGCGGGCGGCCATGCCGCCCCGCCCGGAATCACCGCCGGGCGACGTAGACGGTGTTCGCCGCCTCCCGGCCCTGCAACGGGTTGGGGAAGCGGACGACGTGCGCCACCGAGGTCGGGAACACCTCGGTCAGCGTGCGCTGGAACGCCGGGTCGGGCGGGTCGTTCGACCAGAGCGCGAAGACGCCCTCCGGGTGCAGCAGCGCCGCCAGCCGACGCAGCCCCTCGACCGTGTAGAACGGCGCGTGGCTGGGATGCAGCACCTGCCGGGGGGAGTGGTCCACGTCCAGCAGCACGGCGTGGAAACGCCGCCCGGGCTCGTCCGGGTCGAGGCCGCCGTCGGCGACCGCGGCGAAGAAGTCCGCCCGGACGAACCGGGTACGCGGGTCCGCCGCCAGACCGGCGGCGAACGGCAGCAGGTCCCGGCGGTGCCAGTCGATCACGTCCTCGATCGCCTCGACCACGAGCATCGAGCGCACCCGCGGGTCCTCCAGCGCGGTACGCGCGGTGTAGCCGAGGCCGAGCCCGCCGACCACCACGTCGAGCGCCTCGCCGGTGAGCGGGGCCAGCCCCAGCCGGGCCAACTCGATCTCGGCGACCGGGAACGCGCTGGACATGAGGTACTCGTCGTCGAGCTTGACCTCGTACACCTCGGCGTCGAGCGCCGGATCGCGGCGCCGGCGCAGACTGATCGCCCCGATCGGCGTCTCCCGCCAGGCCAGTTCCTCGAAGCGCGCGCCCACCCGGTGTCCTCTCCGCCGTTCCGTCACCGGATGCTACCGGCCGATCGGGGGCCGGCCCCGGAGAACGACCGCTCCCGGCGCCTCAGTCGACGGGACGCGTCGCCACCACCACGGTGTCCAGCGCGTCCACGCTGCCGCCGTCGCTGGTCGGCACCGGCCGGCGGGCCGTCTCGGCGCGCTGGATGCGCAACCCGGCCAGCCCGTCGACCACCGCCTCCGGGGTGAGCAGCACGTTCGCGTCCTGCGGGCCACCGGTGCCGCCGGAGAGGTTGGCCAGGTCGTGGCCGACCACCACGAGCGTGCCGCCGGGGCGCAGCGCCGAACGCGCCGCGCCGAGCACGCCCGCGAACTCGGCGGCGGGCAGGTGCAGGTAGCTGATCAGCACCAGGTCGTAGCTGTTCGGCACCGGCCGGTACGCGGTCACGTCGGCGACCCGCCAGTCGACCGCGACCCCTCGCGCGGCGGCCAGCTCACGCCCGCGGTCGACGGCCACGGCCGAGAAGTCCACCGCGTTGACCCGCCAGCCCTGACCGGCCAGCCAGACCGCGTTGCGCCCCTCGCCGGCGGCGACGTCCAGCGCCGCGCCGGGTGTCAGGCCGGCGACCGACTCGACCACGAACCGGTTGGGCTCAGCGCTCCACACCAGTCCGGACGCGTTGGCGTATCGGTCGTCCCAGGCGCTGCTGTCCACTGTGTCCCCTCCTTCGGCGGCCCCACACCGCCACGCCGACGGTACCGGCCACGGCAAGCGCTCCTACCGTGAGTCCCCACACCGGGGGGAGCTGCTGCGCGAGGACGAAGACGCCCATCACCACGACGAACCAGCCGAACGAGGTGCGCAGCACGTCGGCCGGGATCCGGCCGGCGAGCCGGCCACCGAGAAGGCTGCCGACGATCGCGGCGGCGGTGACGGCGGCGGCCAGGCCCCAGTCGATCTGCACGCTGGACAGGTAGCCGGCCAGGCCGGCGAACGACTTCATCGCGATGACCACGAGCGACGTGCCGACCGCGACCGGCATCGGCAGGCCGCCGAGCAACGCCAGGGCGGGCACCACCAGGAAGCCACCGCCGGCGCCGACCAGGCCGGTGACCAGGCCGACCACCACGCCGTCGAGGATCACCCGCAGCACCGGCAGCTCGTGCGGCGTCGGCCGTCCCTCGGCCGAGCGCCGACCGCGGATCATCGCCGCCGCGGTGGCGAGCATCATCAGCGCGAACACGGTGAGCAGGACGTTCGCCGGGACGAATGCGGCCAGCCGACCACCGGCGTACGCGCCGGTCATGCCGGCCAGGCCGAAGATCAGCCCGGTACGCCAGCGCACCCGGTGGGCGCGGGCGTGCGGCAGCACGCCGACGGCGCTGGTGGCCCCCACGACGAGCAGCGAGGTGGCGATGGCCTCCTTGGCGGGCAGGCCGGCGACGTAGACCAGCAGCGGCACGGCGAGGATCGACCCGCCACCGCCGAGCAGGCCCAGCGTCACGCCGATCAGCACCGCGCCGGCCAGCGTCAGGACGAGAGTCGTCACCTGCGGCTCCCGTCTCGCAACTGCCCCACGATCGTGTCCAGGTCGCAGCTCGCACCGCGGTTGTACGGCAGCTTGCCCAGCAGCATGCCCATGGCGCAGGTGTTGGTGAGCGCGGCGAACGTGAGGCCCGCGCCGATGAACGCGGCGACCCACTTCAGGCCGGGCACGAACACCGAACCGACGACGGCGGCGAGCACGATCGAGCCGGCGACGAGGCGTACCTGGCGCTCCAGGTCCCAGCGCGGCCGGCCCTGGACGACCGGGGCGTTGGTGGCCTGCCAGGCCAGCATGCCGCCGTCGAGCACCCTGACGTTGGGCAGGCCGACGGTGCCGAGCGCCTGACCGGCGTCGACTACTTCTCCACCCTGTCCTACCTGCCCGGCATCGCGGCGGTCGCGGCCGGCGCGCTCAGCCCGCTGGCCACCCTGCTCATCGTGGCGCTGACGCTGCTCGGGATGCTGCCGATGTACCGCCGGGTGGCCCGGGAGAGCCCGCACGGGCAGGGGTCGGTGGCCATGCTGGAGCGGCTGCTGCCGTTCTGGCGTGGCAAGGTCTTCGTGCTGGTGCTGCTCGGCTTCGTCGCCACCTCGTGGATCATCACGATCACGCTCTCCGCCGCCGACGCCAGCGTGCACCTGCTGGAGAACCCGGTCCTGCCGGCGTCGTTCCCGCACGGCGCCACGGCCGCGGTGGCGGTGACCGTGGTGCTGCTGCTGGTGCTGGGCGGCGTGTTCCTGCTCGGCTTCAGCGAGGCCGTGCAGGTGGCCATCCCGCTCGTGGCGGTCTTCCTCGCGCTCAACGCGGTGGTGGTGGTCGTGGGGGTGGTCGAGATCGCCGCCGACCCCGGGCTGCTCGGCGACTGGACCGACCGGCTCACCCGGGTCGGTGGCGCGGGCGACGTGCTGACCACAAGCGTGCTCGCCTTCCCGCTGCTGGTGCTGGGCCTGTCCGGTTTCGAGACCGGGGTGAGCATGATGCCGCTGGTCCAGGGCGACGGAGACGACCCGGAGCATCGCCTGGCCGCCCGGATCCGCAACACCCGGCGGCTGCTCACCGCCGCCGCGCTGATCATGTCGGTCTACCTGGTCGCCACCACGTTCGTCACCACGGTGCTGATCCCGCCGGCGGCATTCGAGCCCGGTGGCGCGGCCAACGGTCGGGCGCTGGCCTTCCTCGCCCACGACCACCTCGGCGAGGCGTTCGGCACCGTCTACGACATCAGCAGCGTGCTCATCCTCTGGTTCGCCGGCGCCTCGGCGATGGCCGGGCTGATCAACATCGTGCCGCGCTACCTGCCCTCGTACGGCATGGCGCCGGAGTGGGGGCGCGCGGTCCGCCCGGTGGTGCTGGTCTACACCGCGATCAGCATCGCCATCACGGTCGCCTTCCGGGCCGACGTCAACGCCCAGGCCGGCGCGTACGCCACGGGCATCCTGGCGATGATGGTCTCCGGCGCCATCGCGGTGACCATCGCGGCGCTGCGCGCCCGGCACCGGGCCGCCGCGACCGGGTTCGCGGTGCTCACCGCCGTGCTTCTGTACGCGCTGGTCGAGAACGTGGTGGAGAAGCCCGACGGCATCACCATCTCCGGGTTCTTCATCGCCGGCATCGTCGCGGTCTCGCTGATCTCCCGGGTCACCCGGACCACCGAGCTGCGCGCCGAGCGGATCGAGTTCGACGGCGCGGCCCGCCGGTTCGTCGACGAGTCCGTCGCCCGGGACGGGCGGCTGCACCTGATCGCGAACAAACGGCAGAGCGGATCGGTCAAGGAGTACCGGGTCAAGGAGCGGGCGCAGCGCTCCATGAACCCGGTGCCGGGCGCCGCCGACGTGCTCTTCCTGGAGATCGACGTGAGCGACCCGTCCCAGTTCAGCCAGGTGCTCCAGGTGCACGGGGTGGAGGTCGGCGGCTACCGCATCCTGCGGGCGAGCAGCCCGGCCGCGCCGAACGCGATCGCCGCCGTCCTGCTCGCGCTGCGCGACGCCACCGGGGTCCGCCCGCACTGTCACTTCGAGTGGTCCGAGGGCAACCCCATCGCGCACCTGCTGCGCTACCTGATCCTGGGCCGCGGCGACACCCCGCCGGTGGTCCGGGAGATCATCCGCAAGTCCGAGCCGGACCCGACCCGCCGCCCCGGCATCCACGTCGGCGGCTGAGACACGGTGCAAGGAAGAAGGAAGGGCCCCTTATTAACAGACGTCTGTTAATAAGGGGCCCTTCCCAACCAGCTAGCCGAGCGCGCGGACCCGGGCGAGCAGGTCGCCCGCGCAGAAGTCGAGGAAGCCGTCCGGGTCCGGCCCGGCGTTCTGCAGCACGATGTGGTCGTAGCCCGCCTCGACGTACGTGCGCGCCTTCTCCACGTGCGGCTCCGCGGCCGGGCCGACGGAGAACTGCTGCCGGATGTGGTGGTCCTCGACCCAGGCGGTGGCCGCGTCGAAGTTCACCGGGTTGGGCAGCTCGCTCATCACCTTCCACCCGGTGACCGCCCAGCGGCTGGTCTCCTTCGCCGCGCGTACCGCCTGCTCCTCGTCGGTGGCCCAGGCCATCGGCACCTCGGCGTAGCGCGGACCCTGACCGCCGGCCTCCCGGTAGTGCCCGACGATGGACGCCTTCGGCTCGGTGGCGAACAGGCCGGTGCCCAGTTCGGCGGCGAGCGTCGCGGAGGCCCGGCCGCTGGCCGCGACGGCGATCACCGGTGCCTGCTCGGGCAGGTCCCACACCCGGGCGTCCTCCAGTTGGAGGTGCCGGCCCTCGTAGGACTGATAGCCGCCCTGCCAGAGCAGCCGGATGATCTCCAGTGCCTCGCGCAGTCGCTCGTGCCGCCCCCGGACGCTCGGGAAGCCCTGCCCGACCACGTGCTCGTTCAGCCGCTCGCCGGCGCCCACCCCGAGCGTGAACCGTCCGTCGGAGATCAGCGCCAGGGTCGCCGCCGCCTGCGCGACGATCGCCGGGTGGTACCGGACCGAGGGGCAGGTGACCCCGGTGGCCAGGCCGAGTGTGCTGGTGCGGGCGGCGATCGCGCCCAGCGCGCTCCAGGTGAAACAGGAGTGTCCCTGCACCTCCAGCCACGGGTGGTAGTGGTCGCTCATCTCGACGAAGTCGAAGCCGGCCTCCTCCGCGCGGACCGCCTGCCGGATGAGCTCCTGCGGCCCGAACGCCTCCGAGGCGAGCTTGTAGCCGATCTTCATGCCGGGTTTCTCCGTCCCGTCGTCAGCGGACCGCTGCCGTTCCCGTCTGCTCCGATGGCAAACCCTCAGGAACCCAGCCTCCTAGGACGCCCTACGAGGGGTGGCGTGCCCGACTCCGGGCACGGAACGGCCCGCGCTCGCCAGGCGGGCGCGGGCCGGGGGAGTACGGGGTGCGGCGGCCTACTTGGACGGCTCCGGAAGCTTGCAGTCGATCTTCGGGTTGGCGCCGATGTAGTTCAGCGGGCCGGCCACGATGGTGACCAGGATCGTGCCCGCCTCCGCGCAGTTGGTGTCGTCGTTGCCGTAGTAGCCGCGCTGCCCGGCGGCGATCGCGCCGATGATGAGCCAGATGACGACCAGGACGCCGACTATCGAGGTGCCGCGCATCAGTTGCCTCCACTGGGGTTGTGGTGGATTCGAGGTGGAGGGCTTGTACCCCGCGCGGGTGATCCGCCAAACGGAACACCGGTGCCGGCACGGCCGATTCCGATAACCGGCGCGGTGGGTCAGTGCGGTGGCGCCGGTTCCTCGGGCGGACGGCCACGGCTGCGCCGGTGGTCGGCGACGGCCACCCCGGCCAGCACCAGCATCGCCCCCACGGAGGCGTAGAGCGGGGCGAGGAACAGCGCCGGTGGCGCGATGCAGAGCAGCGCCAGGACCCCGCCGGGGCGCGACAGCGACACCCGGCTGAACACCTCGTACTCGAAGGCGGCCCGGCCGGTCAGGAACAGCGCCGGACCGCCGAGGATGATCGCCAGCCAGGCCGGCGGGGTGTGCCCGGTCGGCTCCAGCAGCACCAGGTCGAAGCCCGCGGCGCTGGTCACCACCCCGGCCACCATCAGCAGATGCGTGTACGGCGCCGTGTTCAGGAACCGGTTCGGCTGGCTCGACCGGGCGATGGCCTTGGGCAGCAGCTCACCGGCCTTGTGCACGTAGATGCGCCAGAGCAGCAAGGTGGTGGCGAACGCGGTGGAGAAGGCGAGGAGGTTCTCCACCTCGGAGTGGTGCAGGCTGAACACGGTGCCGGAGACCAGCACGGCGTCGCCCAGCGCGATGATGAAGAACTGCTGGTAGCGCTCGGAGAGGTGCTCGGCGGTCACGTTGCGCTGGGCGTCCGGCACCGAGCCCAGGCCGGGCACCGGGTAGGCCAGCCGGAAACCGAGGTAGTCGATGGCCAGCGCCAGCGCCCAGAACCACAGCCGGGCGGCGCCGTGCGCCGCCACCGCGCCGATCAGCCAGGGCACCGCCGACACGGCGAACCAGATGAAGATGCGGGTGGCGCGGCGCCGGGTCTGCGGGTGGCGGCGGACCGTCGGCATGAGGAACAGGCCGCGTCCGAGATGGATCGCCACGTACGTGCCGGCGAAGACCAGGCCCCGAGCGCCGAACGCCTCCGGGATCGCGGTGGTCATCAGCAACGCGCCGAACATCACCGCCACGATGAGCAGCTTGATCTCGCCGCGCTGCGGGTCGTAGAGGTCGGTGACCAGCGTGGTGATCGCCCAGGTCCACCAGATCGCCATCAGGATGACAAGCGAATGGGCCGCCCGCTCCCAGCTGACCTCGCCCACCAGGTTGCGCGAGATCAGGGCCAGCGCGACCACGTAGACGAGGTCGAAGAACAGCTCCAGCAGGGTCACCCGGCGCGGCGCCTCCGGATCGCGGACCGGCGGCCGCCGGCCGGCGGGCTCCGGTGTTCCGGTGGGCACGAGCGGCTCCCGCGGGCGTCGGCGCGACGGGCCGTCCTGGCCCCTCACCGACCGTAGCGACGCCCGTCCCCTTCCGGCCGGCTTTCCGCCATTCCGGGAGGTGCCGGTCCGTCCCGCCAGGCCGGCAGGGTGGCTGCGGTGTGGCCACCAGTGCGGGGAGGTGGTGCAGCGGCGCGCCAGTTCGGGGTGGCAGTGGGGTCGGCGGTGGCCGGATGCCACCGCTTCGGGGAGGTGGCGGTCTCGATGGTCGTCGGATAGCGCCAGCTCGGGGAGGTGGCGGTCGGTCACGCCGGCCGGGGTGGTCGGCAGGGGTACGGGGGAAAGACGCCGGGCCGGTGGCGACCATCGGTCACCACCGGCCCGGACGGGTACGCGTCACTCGGCGGCGGGCAGCACCTGCTCGGCCTCGGCTCGGGCACCGGCGAGCACCTTCGCCTGCTGCGGCCAGGTGGCCAGCCCGGGCGCGGCGCGCAGTCCGGCGGCCTTCACGGTCTCCCGCAGCGCCGCCTCGTCCAGCTCGGCGAGCTGACGGTAGGTGCGGATACCGGCGTCCTGCAGGGCGGCGGCCAGCTTCGGCCCGATGCCCTGGATGCGGCGGAAGTCGTCCGGCGTCCCACCGTCCGACACGGCCGGCAGGTCGTCTTCGACCGAGGCGCGCGGCGCCGGCACCACCACCGGCGTGGTGTCCGATCCGGCCGGTACGGCCACCGGCTCCGCGGCGGTCACGGTGGCGGGTTCCGGTTCGGCGCCGACCGGCGCGGCGTCGACGTGCGCCGCGCCCACGGGCGACGTCGTGTCGGCGTCGGTGGGCTCGGGTTCGGCGGCGAC
>NZ_CADEAU010000216.1 GCF_902825405.1 Micromonospora maritima
CTCGCCGGCCAGGCGATCGCCGCCCGCACCCGCGAATACGCCCAGCCCGAGCTGGGGCTGGTGCTGCGCGCCACGGTCGGCCGGGCCGAGGCGCCGCCGCTGCGGCTGGTGCTGCTCGGCGACTCGTCGGCGCTCGGCGTGGGGGTCGACCGCTTCGAGGAGACCATCGGCGGTCAGCTCGCCCACCTGCTCGCCGAGGGGCCGACCGGCCGCCGCGTGCACCTGTCCAGTGTCGGGGTCTCCGGCTCCCGCGCCACCGACCTGGCCACCCAGGTGGCCCGGGCCCTGCTCGGTGAGCGTCCCGACGTGGCGGTGGTCCTGATCGGCGCGAACGACGCCACCGCGCTGGCCCGCCCGGCCGACGCGGCGGCCTATCTCGGCTCGGCCGTACGCCGGCTGCGCGAGGCGCACGTCGAGGTCGTCGTGGGCACCTGTCCCGACCTCGGCGCGGTACGCGCCGTCGCGGCCCCGCTGCGCCAGGTGCTCGGCTGGTCCGGGCGGCGGATGGCCCGCGCCCAGACCTCCGCCGTGCTGGACGCCGGGGGCACCGTGGTGGATCTGGGCACCGAGACCGGTCCGGTGTTCCGGGCCGATGCCGGCACGCTCTGCCACGACGGCTTCCACCCGTCCGCCGACGGCTACCGGGTCTGGGCGCACGCGCTGCTCCCGGCGGTCGAGGCCGCCGCGGCGGTCGCGTTCCGGCACCACCGCCGCCCGCCGGCGGGGTGACATTTCCCGCCCACCGCGCGGCTTCCACCGCAAGTTACCCGCGGGTTAACGTTGGTTCATGCCGATTGAGTCGCCCCGCGACGCCGTCATCGTCGCCACCGCCCGGTCCCCCATCGGCCGCGCGTTCAAGGGTTCCCTGCGGGAGGTCCGCCCGGACGACCTCGCCGCCACCATCGTCCAGGCCGCCCTCGACAAGGTCCTGGCGCTCGATCCCACCACCATCGACGATCTCTACCTGGGGTGCGGCCTGCCCGGCGGCGAGCAGGGCTTCAACATGGCCCGGGTGGTCGCCACCCTGCTGGGTCTGGACGGCCTGCCCGGCGCCACGCTGACCCGCTACTGCGCCTCCTCGCTCCAGACCACCCGGATGGCGATGCACGCGATCCGGGCCGGCGAGGGCGACGTGTTCGTCTCCGCCGGCGTGGAGATGGTCTCCCGGTACGCCCGGGGCAACTCCGACACCCTGCCCCCGGAGGCGCAGGCGCTTGTCGGCGGCGGTTGGGAGAACCCGCGCTTCGCCGAGGCGCGCGAGCGGTCGCAGGCCCGCGCCCAGGCCGGCGCCGAGGTGTGGACCGACCCGCGGGAAGCCGGCCAGCTGCCCGACATCTACCTGACCATGGGTCAGACCGCGGAGAACCTGGCCCAGGTGTACGACGTGACCCGCGAGGACATGGACGCGTTCGGCGTCCGCAGCCAGAACCTGGCCGAGAAGGCGATCGCGGACGGCTTCTGGGCCCGGGAGATCACCCCCGTG
The DNA here is from genome assembly GCF_902825405.1 of Micromonospora maritima. Lineage (GTDB taxonomy): Bacteria > Actinomycetota > Actinomycetes > Mycobacteriales > Micromonosporaceae > Micromonospora > Micromonospora maritima. The sequence goes on from NZ_CADEAU010000216.1 coordinate 1,484, forward strand.
ACCACGCCGGACGGCACTGTGGTCGGCACCGACGACGGCCCGCGTCCCGGGGTGACCCTGGAGGCCGTGTCCGGCCTGAAGCCGGTGTTCCGCCCGGACGGCCGGATCACCGCCGGCAACTGCTGCCCGTTGAACGACGGCGCCGCCGCCGTGGTGATCATGAGCGCCGAGCGGGCGTCCGAGCTGGGGCTCACCCCGCTGGCCCGGGTCGTCTCCACGGGCGTCACCGCGCTCTCCCCGGAGATCATGGGGCTGGGCCCGGTCGAGGCGTCGAAGCAGGCGCTCCGGCGGGCCGGCATGACCGTCGACGACGTCGACCTGGTCGAGATAAACGAGGCGTTCGCCGCCCAGGTGATCCCCTCGTACCGGCAGCTGGGCATCCCGGAGGAGAAGCTGAACGTGATGGGCGGCGCGATCGCCGTCGGCCACCCGTTCGGCATGACCGGCGCCCGGATCACCGGCACCCTGCTCAACGCGCTGGAGTGGCACGACAAGACCATCGGTCTGGAGACCATGTGCGTCGGCGGCGGCCAGGGCATGGCGATGGTGCTCGAACGACTGAGCTGAGTCCGGTTCGCCGGAGGGCGGGCCGGGTACGGGAGGCCGCATGGCGACCGTCGTGGAACGCGAGCGCAAGTACTCCGGCGACGAGGGTTTCCGGTTGCCCGACCTGACCGGGTGCGGTGGCGTCGTGACCATGTCCGACGCCACCGTCTCGGATCTGGACGCGGTCTACTGGGACACCGACGACCTGCGGCTGCTCCGCAGCGGGCACGCGCTGCGACGGCGTACCGGCGGGCACGACGCCGGCTGGCACCTCAAGGTGGGCGCGGTCGGCGGCGCCCGGGTCGAACACCAGTTCCCGGCCGGGGAGTCCGACGCCGGCCCGCCCGCCGAGCTGGTCGCGCTGATCCGGGGCGCGTCCCGGGGCCGGCCGGTCGCCCCGGCCGCCCGGGTGGTCAACCACCGCCGGGAGCGGCGTCTTCAGGACGCGGACGGCCGGGTGCTGGCCGAGGTGGCCGAGGACGACGTGCGGGCCGAGGACCTGGTGGACGGCACCGCGCAGACCTGGCACGAGATCGAGGTCGAGCTGGTCGACGGCGACGACGGGCTGCTCGACGCGGTGGCGGAACGGTTGCGCGCGGCCGGCGCCCGGGAGGTGCCGGTCAGCAAGTCCCACCGCGCTGTTGCCGCGCGGCTCGCCCGCTTCGACGACCGCGTGCCGGACGGCGCGGCCGGACCGGTCCTCGGGTACGCCCGGGAGCAGCGGGACGCGTTGGTGGGCAACCACGCGGCGGCGTACCAGGGCGACGAGGACGCGGTCCACGACATGCGGGTGGCGGTCCGCCGGCTGCGGGCCACGCTGCGCACCTTCCGTGGCCTCTGGGACCGGCGGAAGAGCGAGGCGGTCCGTGCCGAGCTGCGCTGGCTCGGCGGTGAGCTGGGCCGGGTGCGCGACGTCCAGGTGATGGCGGCCCGGCTCGACACGGCGGTGCACGACCTCCCGGACGAGCTGGTGCTCGGCCCGGTCCCCGCGCGCGTCGGCGAACGGTTCGCCGCCGAGCTGGCCCGGTCGACCGCCGCGCTGCGGGCGGCCCTGGACTCCGACCGCTACCCCGAGCTGCTGGCCCGGCTGGACCGGCTGGTCGAGAGCCCGGCCGGCGAGGTCGACCGCCGATGGGTGGACCGTCGGATCCGCCGGGTCCTGCGCCGCGCCGACGACCGGTTGGACGCGGCGCTGGCCGTCGCCGGGCCGGCCGGCGACGTCGCGCTGCACGAGGCGCGCAAGAAGTACAAGGCCGCCCGGTACGCGGTCGAGGTCCGCGAGCCCGCCGTGGGCAAGCCGGCCGCCCGGCTGGTCAAGCGGCTCAAGGCGCTCCAGGATCTGCTCGGCACGCACCAGGACTCGGTGGTGACCCGGGAGGTGCTGCGGCGGCAGGCCCTCCAGGCGTACGCCGAGGGCGAGAACACGTTCACCTACGGCCTGCTGCACGCCCGGCAGGCCGAGGCCGCCGGGCACGACCGGCCGGCGGTGATCCGGGCGCGGGACCGGGCCCGACGGCGTAGGGTCCGCCGCTGGCTGCGGGGATGACCGGGTCCGGTGCAGAGCCGGCGCGGGAGGAGGCGCTCCCGCTTCTCGGTGACCGTCCGGCAAGCGCGCCGGGTCACCCGGAACGGCGATCAGAGTGTGGCGCGGGTGCGGGCCACCGCGGCGGCGGCGTCGCCCAGCACGCGCTCGGGCGGCCCGGCCAGGGCCAGGTCGGCGGCGACCACCCGGAGCTGGTCGGGCAGGGCCAGGTCGCTGGGGAGCCGGGGCACGTCGCGACGCGGCTCACCGGCGGCGTCGGCGGCCAGGTTGGCGATCTCCTGGACGAGCTTGTGCACCAGGTCGGCCCGGGACACGTTGCCCGCCTCGGCCTGCGCCGACCAGCGCGGCTGCTGCCAGTGCCCGACCTGTCGGACCAGCAGCGCCACCGCCCGGTCCAGCTCCGCTGCGCTCATCGCCCCCAAGTCTACGATCAGCGACGCACGTAGCTGAGCAGGCGGAGGATCTGCCAGTACAGGAAGATCAGGCCGACCAGCAGCCCGAACGCGCAGTACCAGGCATAGCGGCGGGGCAGCCGGTTGCCGACGGACCGTTCCACCAGGTCGAAGTCGAGGACGAAGCCGAGCGCGCCGGCGATGATCGCCACCACCGAGAAGACGTACGGCAGCCAGCCCACCCGGTCGCTGAGGCTGTAGACCGCCACCCCCTGTCGCCCGGTGAACAGGTAGGCGAGCAGGTTGACCAGGCCGAGGGCCACGATCCCGATGAGCGTGCCGACGACCAGGCGGGCCAGGCGCGGGGTGGCCCGGATCAGCCGCGCCCGGTAGAGCAGGGCCATGCCGAGGAAGACCCCGAACGTGCCGACCACGGCCTGCGCCACGATGCCCGGGTAGACCAGCTCGAACGCCCGGCTCGCCACCCCGAGCAGCAGCCCCTGGAGCAGCGCGTACCCGATGATGAGCGGCGGGTTCGTGATCTGCTTCAGCGAGATGACGAGCACCAGGGCGAGGCTGGCCAGGGCGCTGCCGGCCAGCGCCGCCGAGATCCACGCGGCCTGGGGCACCACGAACCAGGCCACCGCCGCCGTGACACCGGTGAGCAGCAACAGGCCGACCGTCCGGGCGACCACGTCGGCCACGGTCATCGCATCGCCGGCGTCGACGCCGAGCACCTGCCGCTCGGCGCGGCCGACGTCGTCCAGCCGGTCGAGCACCGGGTTGGCACTGCGCACCGTGGCCTCCTCCCGCCGACGTACCCGGATCCCACTCTGCCCCGGGCGGGCCGGTGGGGACGGGAAAACGGCGACGCCCGCCGCCGCGGGAGCGGCAGGCGGGCGTCGCGGGGAGGGCGGGACGGTCAGTCGTCGCCCTGGAAGTAGCTGAGCAGGCGCAGGATCTCGATGTAGAGCCAGACCAGGCCGACCACGATGCCGAACGCGGCGGTCCAGGCGTAGCGCTGCGGGAGGCCCATCCGGACCCCCTCCTCGATCTCCGCGAAGTTGAGCACGAAGCTCAACGACGCCACCACGATGCAGACCAGGCTGAAGCCGATGGCCAGCGGGCTGCCGTCGCGCAGGTGCGTGTTGACGCCGAACAGCGACAGCACCAGGTTGACGAGCATCACACCGAACAGGCCGGCGATCACCGCCACCATGATCCGGGCGAACTTCGGGGTGGCCCGGATGATCCGCGCCTTGTAGATGATCGCCATCAGGAAGAAGACGCCGAAGGTCGCCACCACCGCCTGGAGCACGATGCCGGCGTAGAGCGTCTCGAACGCCTTGCTGACCATGCCGACGAAGACGCCCTCGATGATCGAGTACGCCACCACGAGCGCCGGGTTGGCCATCCGGGAGAACGAGATGACCAGGCCCAGCACCAGGCCGACCACGGCCGCGCCGATCCAGGCCACGCCGACCAGCGCGTCCGGCACGAGCACCCAGGCCGCGGCGGCCGAGGCCCCGAGGAGGGCCAGCATGAGGACCGTCTTGACGACGACGTCGTCGAGGGTCATCGGGGTCACGGCGGGCGGAGCCACCGGCTGGCCGTAGCCACCCGGGTAGGGCTGCTGCGGCGGGTACTGCTGGGGGTATCCGGGCTGACCGTACGGCCCGGGCTGGGCGTACCCGGCCGCCCGCTCACGCTCGGCCGCCTGGCCGAGCCGGGCGAGCACCGGGTTCGAGGTCTTCACTTCTCAGGCCTCCCTCAGAGGTCGATCGCACGTAGACGTGCTACTCCAGGGTAGACGGGACGACAACCCGGCACATCGCGCCAAGCTGTGGGAAAGCTGAGAGTTCGTGCCCGGGGCGGGGGTCGAACCCGCACGCCTTGCGGCAGCCGCTTTTAAGGCGGCCGTGTCTGCCGTTCCACCACCCGGGCGGGTGACACCGGCGCCGACACGCCCGGTGCAGATCTCACCGTAGCGGCTGCGCCGCCGCCCGGCGTACCCCGGCGGGTGCGGCCGATATGGTCGAGGCCGTGACCAGCGCCGCCCGCACCGCCCCCGGGCCCGACCGTGACCAGGCGGTCCGACCCGCGCCGGCCGGCGGGGGCCGGGGACGGACGGCGCTGATCCTGGGGATCGTCGCCGGCCTGCTCCTCGTCCTCGGCGGCGTGATGACCGGCCTCTACGTCACCACCAACGGCAAGCTGGACAAGGCCGAGCGGCAGGTCAGCCAGCGCGACGGCACGATCACGGCCAACCAGCAGGAGATCGAGAAGCTCAAGGGTGACCTCAAGACGGTGCAGGAGCGCCTCGCCGACACCGAGCAGGACCTCACCGGCACCAAGAACGACCGGGACGAGCAGGCCCGGCAGAAGAAGGTCATCGCCAACTGCCTGGACAAGCTGACCACCGCCATCACGGCGGCGTCGCGCGGCGACAAGGCGGGCTTCGAGGCGGCCAACAAGGGCCTGGACAAGGTCTGCGACGAGGCCGAGAACTACCTCTGACCCTGCTCCACCCGGTCGATCATGAGGTTGGCGGCGTTCCGGAGGCTCGGAGCGGCCGTCAACCTCATGGTCGACGTGGTCAGGCGGCGCCGGCGCGGCGGGTCGGCAGCGCGGTGACGCCGGGCGGGGGGAGGCCGGCGGTCGAGGCCAGCAACGTGCACCAGCCGAGCAGGTGGGGGCCGAGGTCGGCGCGCAGCGGCGTCCAGGACGCGCGGATCTCGATGTCGCCGGCGGCCGGCGGTCCGGCCAGCTCGCCGAACCGGGTGGAGAGCGTCTGGGTGACCGTGCCGCCGATCGCCCGGTGCCCGGCGCCCTGCGCGTCCAGCGCGTCGGTCAGCCAGGTCCAGCCCACGCCCGGCAGCAGCGGATCGCTGGCCAGGTCGACCTCCAGCTCGGCGGTCACGTAGGTGACCAGCCGCAGCGTGCCCTGCCACGCCTCGTGCCCGGCCGGGTCGTGCAGCAGGATCAGCCGGCCGGTGGCCACCTCGTCGTCGTCGCGCAGGACCGCGGCGGAGAGCGCGAACGCGTACGGGGCCAGCCGCTGCGGGGCCCCGACCTCCTCCAGCACGATCTCCGGGCGGGGTGTCGCCGACCGCAGCCCCGCGACCGCGCGAGCGAACGTTTCCGGGAGCGCGATCGGGGGGGCCATGCCGGCAGCCTATGCCGCCTCCGCCGTGCGGTGGGTGACGGCGCGCCGGGCGCGTCGCGGGCCCGGGTGTTAAGCGGGGTCCCCTCCTCTACCGGAGGCGTTAACAGGGGGCCCTTCCTTCTACGTCACAAATGCGGACGGTGAGCGTGGGCGCCGACCGGGCGCGTGGCACGATTGCCGCGATGACCACCGACACCACGGGCACTGCCGCCCGAGACGGAGAACCCCGCCGCGGCGGGCCGGCCGACTCGCCCTTCGTCCGCGCCTGCCGGCGCGAACCGGGCCCGCACACCCCGGTCTGGTTCATGCGCCAGGCCGGCCGGTCGCTGCCGGAGTACCGGGAGATCCGGGCCACCGTGCCGATGCTGGAGTCGTGCCGCCGCCCCGAGCTGGTCACCGAGATCACGCTCCAGCCGGTCCGCCGGCACGGCGTGGACGCGGCGATCCTGTTCAGCGACATCGTGGTGCCGGTGGCGGCGGCCGGGATCGACCTGGACATCGTGCCCGGCACCGGCCCGGTGGTGGCCGAGCCGGTGCGGACCGCCGCCGACGTCGAGCGGATCTCCCCGATCGGCCGCGACGAGGTGTCCTACGTGGACGAGGCGGTCCGGCAGCTCGTCGCCGAGCTGGGCGACACCCCGCTGATCGGCTTCGCCGGCGCGCCGTTCACGCTGGCCAGCTACCTGGTCGAGGGCGGGCCGTCGCGCACCCACGCGAAGACCAAGGCGCTGATGTACGGCGATCCGGAGCTGTGGCACGCGCTCTGCGCCCGGCTGGCCGAGGTGACGCTGTCGTTCCTGCGGGTCCAGATCGACGCCGGCGTCTCCGCGGTGCAGCTCTTCGACTCCTGGGCCGGCGCGCTGTCCGAGGCCGACTACCGCCGCTTCGTGCTGCCGCACTCGACGTACGTGCTCGGCGGGCTGGAGAACGCCGGGGTGCCGCGGATCCACTTCGGGGTGGGCACCGGCGAGCTGCTCGGCGCGATGGGCGAGGCCGGCGCCGACGTGGTCGGCGTCGACTGGCGTACGCCGCTGGACGTGGCCACCCGCCGGATCGGGCCGGACAAGGCGGTGCAGGGCAACCTCGACCCGACCGTGCTGCTCGCCCCGTGGCCGGTGGTGGAGGCCGAGGTGCGGCGCATCGTCGAGCAGGGCCGGGCCGCTCCCGGCCACGTGTTCAACCTCGGCCACGGCGTCCTGCCGGAGACCGACCCCGACGTGCTGACCCGGGTGGTCGCGCTGGTGCACGAGCTGACCGCGCGACCGGCCCGCTAGGAGGAGCCGTGGCGCGACCGTGGCGGGTGGCGATCGTCGGTGGCGGGATCACCGGGCTGGCCGCCGCCGTCCGGTTGCGCGACCGCGCGCCCACCGGCACCGAGATCACCGTGTACGAGCAGTCCGGCCGCCTCGGCGGCAAGCTGCGCACCGGTGAGCTGGCCGGCGGCCCGGTCGAGTTCGGGGCCGAGTCGTTCCTGATGCGGGACCCGGCCGGCGGCGAGTCCGCCGCGGTCACCCTGGCCCGCCGGCTCGACCTGGACGCCTCGATCGTGCACCCGACCGTGGGGCAGGCCGCCCTGCTCGTCGACGGCGGGCTGCGCCCGGTGCCGGGCGGCACGCTCGTCGGCGTACCCGGGGATCTGGAGAAGGTGGCGGCGGTGGCGCGGCCGGCGGACGCCGACCGCGACGCGGG
>NZ_CADEAU010000217.1 GCF_902825405.1 Micromonospora maritima
CGGGTCGGCGCCGGTGCCGCCGTCGGGCTCGACCAGGACGCCGTCGACCACGCCGAGGCGCAGCAGGTCCCGGGCGGTCACCCGGAGCGCGGCGGCGGCCCGGGGCGCGGCGGCCGGATCCTTCCAGAGGATCGCCGCGCACCCCTCGGCCGAGATCACCGAGTAGACCGCCGAACCGAACGCCAGCACCCGGTTGGCCACCGCCAGGCCGAGCGCGCCGCCGCTGCCGCCCTCGCCGATGACGACGGTGACCACGGCGACGGTGAGCGAGGACATCAGCCGCAGGTTCTCGGCGATCGCGACGGCCTGACCGCGCTCCTCGGCGTCCGCGCCGGGGAACGCGCCGGGCGTGTCCACGAGCGTCACCACCGGCAGGCGCAGTTTCTCGGCCAGCCGCATCAACCGGGCCGCCTTGCGGTAACCCGACGGCATCGGCATGCCGAAGTTGCGGCGCGCCAGCTCGGCCGCGGTGTGGCCCTTCTGCTGGCCGATCACCACCACCGGCCGCCCGGACAACCGCGCGATGCCGCCGACCACCGACGGGCAGTCACCGGAGATCCGGTCGCCGTGCAGCTCCAGGAAGTCGGTGAACGCGGAGGCCAGGTAGTCGAGCGTGGTCGGCCGGCTCAGGTCACGGGCCCGGCGGACCTGCTCCCAGGCGTCCGCCTCGGGCAGCCGGTGGGGGTCGCGCACCGTCGCGGCGGCGTCCGGGGCGGAGGCCGGCTCCGGCGTGCCGGCGTCGGCCGCCGCCCGCAGCAGCCGCCCGATCTCGGTACGCAGCCGCGCGCGCGGCACGATCCGGTCCACCACGCCGCGCTCCCGCAGGAACTCGGCGGTCTGGAACTCCGGCGGCAGCTTCTCCCGGATGGTCTGCTCGATGACCCGTCGGCCGGCGAAGCCCAGCCGTGCGCCCGGCTCGGCCAGGATCACGTCGCAGAGCGTCGCGAAGGAGGCGGCCACCCCGCCGTACGTGGGGTCGGTGACGAGCGAGACGGTGAGCACCCCGGCCTCGTCGAGCTGGCCCAGCACGGCGGCCGTCTTGGCCATCTGCATCAGCGACAGCACGCCCTCCTGCATCCGGGCGCCGCCGGAGGCGGAGACGATCACCAGCGGCGTCCGCTCGGCCAGCGCGACCTCGGCGGCCAGGGTGATCAGCTCACCCACCGCGCTGCCCAGGCTGCCGCCGAGGAACCGGAAGTCCATCACCGCCAGCACCGCGGGCGCGCCACCGATCCGCCCCCGCGCGCAGAGCACCGCCTCGTGCAGGCCGGTGCGGGCCCGCGCCTCGGCCAGCCGGGCCGGGTACGGCACGGTGTCCACGAAGCGCAACGGGTCCTCGCTGCGGGCGTCCAGGTCGAGCGGCTCGTAGCGGCCGTCGTCGACAAGCAGCGCCAGTCGCTGGCGCGCGGTCAGCGGCGTGTACCGCCCGCACTCCGGGCAGACGTGCAGGTTGCGCTGCCAGCGCCGGCCGTACACCGGTGTGGCGCAGCCGGGGCAGAGCACCCAGCGGGGCTCCTCCAGCGTCCGCTCGACCGTCTGCGTCATCGCTTCCACCCTCCAGGCACGGCACCGGGTCAAGGGCCATCCGACCCTGGTGCGCTCGAACACCGACCGAGGATCGCTGGTGCCGGAGCGTCCGACCCCGGTTCGACCCGCCTTCGAGCACCGGCGACGAGCGTGGTGCGGGAGGTTCGCCGCACCCGACCGGAAGCAGAGGAACCAGGATGATCCCAGCGGATTCGCGTGAGCGGGCCGACGCCCGCCGGGAGACGCTCGACCCCGCCGACTTCCGGGCCGCCATGGCGTCCTTCCCGACCGGTGTCACCATCGTGACCACGCGGGACGCCGACGGCGTGCCGTACGGCTTCACCGCCAACTCGTTCTGCTCGGTCTCGCTGGAGCCGCCGCTGGTGCTGGTCTGCCTGGCCCGGTCGGCGCACTCCTTCCCGGTCTTCGCCGGCTGCGAGCGGTTCGCGGTGAGCATCCTGCAGAGCCACCACACCGAGCTGGCCCGGCGGTTCGCCAGCAAGCGGGAGGACAAGTTCGCCCAGGGCCGGTTCCGGCGCACCGCCGGCGGGCTGACCGTGGTGGACGGCGCGGCCGCGGTGCTGGAGTGCGACCGCTACCGGCAGTACGAGGCCGGCGACCACGTGATCCTGATCGGCCTGGTGCGCACCGCCCAGCTGGCCCCCACCCGCGACCCGGTGCTCTACGTGGAGCGGACGTTCGGCACGGTCGGGTCCGCCACCCGCAGCTGAGCCCGCGACGACCGACGGGGAGCGGCCGGTGGACCGGCCGCTCCCCGTCGTCGACGTCGCCGTCAGTCCTCGGCCAGCCCGGCCCGGCGCAACGCCTGCGCCGCGCGGTGCAGGATCGTCACCCGGCCGGCGGTGTCGGTCGCGGCGGCGGACACCATGACGCCCAGCGTGGTGACGCCGGCCTCGGCGTACTCGCGCATCCGTCCCGCCACCCGGTCCGGCGGCCCGACCAGCGCCGTCTGGAGCACGAAGCCCTCCGGCACCGCCGCGCCGGCGGCGAGCCGGTCGCCGGCCCGGACCAGGTCGTGCACCTTCTCCACCTCGCCGACGTAGCCGAGACGCCGGGCCAACGCGACGTAGACGTTGTGTTCCGGGTCGCCGATGCCGAGCAGGTACGCGTACTGGCCGCGGACCAGGTCCACCGCGTCGGTCACGTCGTCCGCGATCGCGGTCGGCAGGCAGGGCAGCGTCTCGAACCCGGTCATCGTGCGGCCGGCGCGTTCCCGCCCGGCGCGGACCTGGCCGATCGCCTCCGCGGCCAGCGCCGGTGAGGTGAACACCCCGATCCACCCGTCGGCGATCTCCCCCGCCAGCCGCAGGTTCTTCGGTCCGACGGCGGCCAGCCAGATCGGCAGGTCCGCGCGCAGCGGGGTGGTGAGCAGGTGCAGCGGCGCGCTGCCGGCGCCGTCGCGGGGCAGCCGGTAGTGCCGACCGGAGTAGCGCACCGGCCCGCCGCGCAGCGCCGCGCGGACGATGTCGACGTACTCCCGGGTGCGGCGCAACGGCTCGTCGAAGGGCACGCCGTACCAGCCGTCGGAGACCTCGGCGTTGGAGACCCCCAGGCCGAGCCGGAACCGCCCGCCGCTGAGCGCGTCCAGCGTCGCCGCGGTCAGCGCGGCCAGTCCCGGCGTCCGCGCGGGTATCTGCATGACCCCGCTTGCCAGCCCGATGCGGTCGGTGCTCGCGGCCACCGCGCCGAGCAGGCCGGCCGCCTCGGAGCGGTATCCCTCGGGCGCGAGCGCGACCGCGTAGCCCAACTCCTCGGCGGTGCGGGCGAGCAGCGCGGCGTCCTGGTAGACGAGGTTCACGGCGAGCTTCATGCGTTGCCTCCGGCTTCAGATGAGGTGGGCGCCGCCGTCGACCAGCACGACCTGGCCGGTGACGTAGGTCGCGGCGACCAGGCCGGCCACCGCCTCGGCCACGTCCTCGGGCCGGCCGACGCGGCGCAACGGGGTGCTCTCCCGGACCTTCTCGGCGATGGCGGTGAACGACTCCGTCCACGGCGTCTCGATCAGGCCGGGCGCGACGGCGTTCACCCGGACCCGGGGCCCGACCACGTTGGCCAGCAGCCGGGTCAGGTGTTCCACCGCGGCCTTGCTGACCGCGTACGGGATGGAGCTTCCGGCGGGCCGGCTGCCCGCGACGGAGGACACGTTCACCACCGCGCCGGCGCCGGTCGCGGTGAGGTGCGGCATCGCGGCGACGGTGGTCTGCCAGGTGCCGATCAGGTTGAGGTCGAGGATTTCCCGCCACACCTCACCGGTGGCGGCGGCCAGGTCGGCGTGCGGGATCAGGCGGGTCCGGCCGGCGTTGTTGACCAGGACGTCCAGCCGGCCGTACGTCTCCACGGCGGCCTCGACCAGCCCGGCGGACCCGGCCGGGTCGGCGACGTCGGCGGCGACGTAGACGGCGTCGGGCAGCTCGGCGGCGAGCTTCTCCCCCGCCTCCCGGGACCGGGCGGAGTTCACCACCACGCGGTAGCCGGCGCCGCCGAGCCGGCGGGCCACCGCGGCGCCGATCCCGGACGAGGAACCGGTGACGAGTGCGACGGGCTTGTCGGTCATGTCCTGCTTCCTTTCCGCGTACGGACGGTCGGACGACGCGGGCGCCGGACCAGGTCCGGCGCCCGCCGTGGTGCCGGTCGGTCAGCCGATGGTGGTGCTGGTGAACACCACCGGGGATGCCGGGTTGCAGTCGAACGGCCGCTCGACGCCCTCCAGGTCGGTGCGGACCCAGGTCCAGGACGGGTCGGTCAGGCTGGTCCCGCCGGTGGTGGTCCGGGCGGTGCCGCTCGGGCCGGAGAGCAGGTAGACGGTGACGGTCGGCAGGTCGAACGGCACGCTGGCGGGCAGCGGGCCGGTCTCGGTGATGGTGAGCACCCGGGTCGACCAGTCGTACTGCGCCTGCGGCGGCGTGGTCAGGTTCTTGCCGCCGGAGAGGGTGTGCCAGACGTACCAGGCGTTGTCCGGCAGCTTGTACCTGACCTTGACGGTGCGCACCTGCTGGTTGAACTTCGGGTCCGGAGTCCACTCCTGCGGGTCGAGGGTGACCGCGAACGGCCGGTACGGCGCCACCTTCTGCGGCGCCGAGGCGGTGAAGGTGAGGCTGAACGGCACCGTCGTCGACCCGCCCGGGAACGTGACGTAGCAGCTGTAGCCGACCGGAACGGTGCTGGTCACGGACGGCGGGAGCAGGCCGGCGGCGGACGCGTCGGTCGGGGCGACCGCCCCGGTGGTGGCGGCGGCCGGGACCGGTGTGGCGGCGAGCCCCACCGCGCCCAGTGCCGCCACCGCCAGCAGCCGGCGCTTCCAGGTCGTGCGAGTGGTCATTGCGGTCCTCTCGATTCGGGGTGAACCCGGGCGGCGTCCGTGCGTCGCCGGGCGCGCAGCAACGGTCGCAACGGCCGGTCGAGGCCGGCTCGACGTCGCGTCCACACCGGACGGACGGGTCAGGCGGGTTCGGTGACGGCGGCGGCCGGGATGCTGCGGGCCAGGGTGTAGCCGGTCATCTCGGGGCCCTGCACGCCGGGGATCGCGGCCAGTGCCGCGCGCAGCGCGCCGGCGCGCGGGTTGCGCTTGAACGACTCCCGGTACGCCTCCTCGCTTGCCCACTGCGCGTAGTTGACCAGCCGGGTGCCGTCGGTGCTGAGGTGGTAGTTGGCGGAGATGAAGCCGGGACAGTGCCGGACCCACTCCTGCACGTCGGGGACGAGCAGGTCGAGCAGTTGGCGCTGCTGTTCCGGCCCGTCGGTGCGGAGCGTGACGATGGCGATGAATCCGGCGTCCGGCCGGGCGGGGTCGACCACGGGTCCTCCTCGGTCGGGTCAGGGGCGGTGCCACGCCTGCGCGGCGTACGCCGCGGCGGCGGGGTCGAACTGCAGCACGACGTGACTGGCCGCGGCGTTGGCGTCCCGCCAGGCACGTTGCAGGGCGTTGCCGTCGGCCTGGGCGCGGGTGCCCGCGGCCCGGAACAACCTGTCGACGGCGCCGACCAGCAGGTCCACGGCGAACGCGCAGTCCCGGCCGTTGCGCGCGGTCTCCAGCGCGCCGACCGGCCCGCCGTCGGCGACCGCCGCGACCCGGTCCAGCAGCAGGCGGGCGGCGTCGATCTCGGCCGCCGAGCGGGCCAGGACCGTGTCGTAGCCGGGGCCGCCGGTGATGCCGTTCGCCGGGGCGGTACGCACCTTCTCGGCGATCCACGACGTCCACACCTTCAGCGCGCCGGTCGCCGTGCCGAGGATCGGCGCCGCGAACCCCAGGCCGTTGGCGGCCTTGAGCGGCACCCGGTGACAGGGCGCGTCCGCCTCGGCCGCCGTGCCGGCGGTCAGCGCGTCGCGGGTGAAGGACATCTCGGCGGGCACCGGCACGTCGTCGAGGACGAGCGTGTTGCTCCCGGTGGCCCGCATCCCGACGGTGAACCAGGTGTCCTCGATCGCGTACGCCGACCGGGGGACGGCGAAGAAGCGCGCCTCCGGCCTGCCGTCGGTCCGGACCATCGCGCAGACCAGCGCCCAGTCGGAGAACTCGATCGCGCTGACGTACGGCCACCGGCCGGTGAGCCGCCATCCGCCGTCGGCGGGCGTCGCCTCCCCGATCGGCATGAGCGCGCCGACGATCAGCGGATCGGGACCGTCGCGCCACAGCTCGGCCTGACCGGCGGCCGGCAGGTACGCGGCCATCCGGCCCAGGCCGGCGGTGAGTGAGGCGTACCAGGCGGTGGAGGCGCAGCTCTCGCCGATCGCCGCCACCGCCCGGGCCACCTCGGTGAACGTCCCGGCGTTGCCGCCCCAGCGGGTCGGCACGAAGTGCCGGGCGAACCCGGCGTCGAGGACGGCCCGGACCACCTCCGGGTGCAGTCGCCGCTCCGCCTCGGCGGTGCCGGCGCGCTTGCCGGCCAGATCGGCGACCTGCTCGGCGGCGGCCCGCAGACCGTCTCCTTCGGACAATTGATCGCGCACGTCCTGCCTCCTCCTGGTACGGACGACTGGCGGTCGCCCGTACCGTGTCAGGAGGGGCTCGAGGACAACTCGACGCCGGCTCGGTCCCGGTCGGCGGGCAGCGGCAGGTGGCCGATGTTCAGCAGGTCCAGCTGGAGTTGCTGGACCTCCGGGGTGGGCAGGACCCCCAGCTCCTCGTCGAGGATGCGGCGCAGGTCGTGGTAGGCCTGCAACGCCTCGGCCCGCCGGCCCGACCGGTTGAGCGCGGTGATGAGCTGGGCGTGGAACCACTCGTTGAGCGGGTACGCGCAGACCAGGGCACGCAGCTCGGGGATCAGCTCCCGGTGGCGGCCCAGTCGCTGCTCGGCCTCCATCCGCAGCTCGATCGCCCGGATCTTCAGCTCCTCCAGGTGGGTGATCTGCCCCCGCAGCACCGTGCCGGCGGAGACGTTCGCGAGCGCCGCGCCGCGCCACAGGTCGAGCGCCTCCCGCAGCACCCGGGACGCCTCCTCCAGGCGACCGTCGTCGAGCAGCGTCCGGCCTCGGCGGGTGAGCCGGGTGAAGACGGCGGCGTCGACCTCGTCCTCGGTGACGTCGACGAGGTAGCCGGGTGGCCGCGTGACCAGCAGCTCCCGGTCCGGCCGCACCAGCTCCTGCTGCGCGAAGATGCGTCGGGCGTGGTAGACGTAGGTCTGCAGCGTGGTCACCGCGCTGCGGGGCGGGTGGTCCGCCCAGAGTTCCTCGACCAGCGCGCCGACGCTGACGATCTCGTTGGGCCGGATGAGCAGCAGGGCGAGCACCTGGCACACCTTGGGTGTGCTCAGCGTCGCCGCCCTACCGTTGTCGGCGACGATTTCCAGCGGACCGAGCAGATTGAAGCGCACCTTGATTCCCCCGAGCCAGGCGTTGTTCACGGACAATTTAGGCCGACCGGCACTCGCACCTTCCCGCCATAGTCGCAATTCCCACGGCGGGGGCCGGCCCGGCATTCCCCCGGTGCATTCACACCTGTCGACAATCATAGATGGGGGACGGTGCGCCCAACGAGGCGTGACCGACGCCACAACCATTTCGGACAGTCGCGCTGAACTGGGAACTTGGTCGAGATCGGCGATATCCGCGCGGCTCGCAAGACACTATCCGACAGAAGTTCCAAACGGCCGGCGACGACATCCGGACGACCCGACACATCTGTCGACACAATTTTACCGGCCGGAAATAGTCACTCCGGCCGGTCGGGGCAGCCGAATGCCGGGGACGGCCGTCGCGTTTCCCGCGAGCCGCCCCCGGCACGTCGTTCGGGCGGTCAGGCCCGGCACTCGGGCAGGCGCCCCCCGTTGAAGTCCACCATTTCCTGGAAAATCGCCACCACGTCCAACGGGCGGCCCCGGACGCCGCCGCGCACCTCGTCGTACGCCCGGTGCAGGTTGCCCACGGTGCGCTCGGGGTCCAGCAGGTCGGCGAACTCGCCGGGTCCGGCCTCACGCGCCGCGCGCAGCGGCGACCAACCCTGCGCCACCCCGTGCCGGGCGACGTCGAGCACCCACCGCAGGTACCGCTCGGTCGGGTCGAACACCTCCGGTCCGGTCACCGCGCCGTGACCGCAGACCACCGTCACCGGCCGCAGCTCGCGGAGCCGCCGCACCGCCGCCAGCGCGCCCTCGACGGAGCCCATCAGGTTGAACGGGGTGCACCCGGAGAGCACCACGTCACCGGCGAAGAGCACCCGTTCGGCCGGCAACCAGGCCACCACGTCGTTGGTGGTGTGCGCGGGTCCGACGTGGAGCAGCTCCACCCGCCGCTGGCCCTGGTGCAGGGTCAACGCGTCGCGGAACGTCAGCGTGGGCAGCACCACCCGCACGTCGCCCCAGTCCACGTCCGGCCACAACCCGGTCAGGGCGAGCCCGGTCTCCGCCATCTCCACCCGGGCCCGTTCGTGGGCGACCACCGTCGTCCCCGGGCCGAACGCGGCGTTGCCGAAGGTGTGGTCGCCGTGGTGGTGCGTGTTGACCACGACCCGGCCCGGACCGGCGCGCAGGGAGTCCACCGCCTCGCGCAGCCGGGACGCGCGCGCCTGGGTCGCCGCGGTGTCCACCACCACGGCGCCGTCGCCGCCCACCACCACTCCCGCGTTGTTCAGGCACCAGCCGCCGTTGGGCTGGGTGAAGGCGTAGACGCCGTCGGCGACCTCGGCCAGTCGACCGGGCGACGCGACAGGCGTGGCCGGGGCGCTCACCGCGCCGCCGCGTCGGCCGCGCGACGGGCGGCGGCGAACTCGCCCG
>NZ_CADEAU010000218.1 GCF_902825405.1 Micromonospora maritima
ACACCGAGGTCACGGCCGCCGTCGCGGACCAGGCCGCGGCGACGCTCGGCGCCCGCAGCGCCGGGTCCAGGACCGGCAGGGTACGCAGCACCGCGGTGGGCGCGGTGACCGCGTGCACCAGCATCACCGGTGCGCCGTGCCCGAACCGCAGGTAGTCCAGCGCGGCCCGGTGTACCACCTCGACGAGCGTGCCGGCGGCTCCGTCCGGGCCGGCCGGCGGCCGCAGCCCGGTCACCGCGCCGGACCAGCCGGGTACGTCGGTCAGTCGCCCCAGCCGTTCCCGGATCCCGCCCGTCTGGTCGGCGATCCGGGGCACGGCGGCCAGGGCCGAGGCGGCGTCGGACCGGCCGGTGAGCGGCCCGGCCCCGGGCACCGGCTGCCACCGGGCCGCCCAGTAGCCGAGCGCCTGTCCCAGTTCGGCCCGGCGCTCCGGCGTCTCCCCGTCGGTACGCAGTACCCGCACGGCGTGCCCGACCCGGATCACGCCGTGGGTGGCCCCGGCGGCGATCCCGGGCAGCAGCCGGGGCCACCACTCGCCGAGCACCTCGACCCAGGGCCGTTCCCGCAGCTCGCGGTCGAAGTGGAGGAGCCAGTCACCGGCCCGCTTCGGGTCGCCGAGCGCGGCCCGCCAGTCGTCGATCGGCCGCAGGCCGCGCGGAAGCTCGTCCAGCCGGCGCAGGTAGTCGTCGAGCCAGCGGTGCACGCGTGCGCCCTGCCCGTGCCGGACCAGCGCCTCGGCCGCCATCGGCCCGTGGTTGGAGAGCCAGCCCTCGAACTCTGGGCCGGTGCGGTGCAGTCGCTGGTACGCCTCGTCCAGAATGCCGTCGTCCATCGGGCGATCGTCCGGGTTGAACCTCGCTTGAGGTCAACCCCTCAGGGCAGCCGGTCCCCGTCGAGCAGCGCGCGCAGCCGCAACCGCTCGGCAACCTCGGGCGGGCACGTCGCCACCAGCGCGGCGGTGCCGACGAGCACGGCCCCGAGGTCCCGGACCACCCGGTGCAGCGCGTCCAGTTGCGCCCCGGTGTCGACCCAGTCGTCGACCAGCAGCACCCGGTCGCCCGGTCCCAGCCGCCTGTCGTCCACGCCGACGCGGAGCCGCCGGCCGCGGTGGTCCGGTGGCGTCTCGGCCCACCGCATCGCCCCGACCCGACGCCGCTCCCCACCGTCCTTGTACGCGGGCACGAACCCGGCGCCGGCGGCGACCGCGACCAGCGGGCCGAGCAGCAGCCCGGTCACCTCGGGGGCGACCACCACGGTCGGCCGCGCGTCCGGGAAGAGGCCGGCCAGCGCCGGGCCGACCTCGGCGAGCACGTCCGGGTCGTGCCACCAGCCGGAGAGGTCACTGACGAGGTGGGTGCTGTCCGGCCCGGGGTTGATCCACCGGAACAGCTCGACCAGGCGACGGCTCAGCACGGCTCCATCCTGCGGCATGGAGGCCAGCCAGCACACCTTCCACCGTTCGGCCGAGTACGGATAGCTTGATCGGCTACACGTACCCGGGTAAATGCGGGCATAGCACCATGATCACGTTGACTTCGGAAGTGCTTCTCTCGTTACGGTCCGGGCCGGTTTGTTCAGCTGACGAAAGGACCGGGCCGGTGGCTGGTAGGCACCTTCGTACCCGCACGTTCTCCTCGCCCGCCGGCATCGCCGCCACCGCGGCGGTCGGCGTGGTGCTCGCGGTCGGCGGCACCGTCGGCGCCGTGCAGCTCACCTCGGCCGAGCCCCCGGCCGAGCCGGTCGCGGTCGAGGTCGTGCCCAGCACGCCCGCACCCACCTCGGCCAGCCCGTCGCCGAGCGCGTCGGCCTCGCCGAGCCTCAGCCCGTCGCCGAAGGCCACCCCGAGCCCGACGTCGAGCCGTACGCAGGCGGCGTCCCGGAGCAAGACCCGGACCGCGCCGAAGCCCACGGCGACGAAGAAGACCACCGCCCCCAAGGTGGTGGACAGCGGATCCTGCGGCGCCTCGTTCTACGACGAGGGGCAGATGACCGCCAACGGTGAGACCTTCGACCCGAACGCGTTGACCGCGGCGCACAAGACGCTGCCGTTCGACACGAAGGTCCGGGTCACCAACCCGGCCAACGGCAAGTCGGTGGTGGTCCGGATCAACGACCGTGGCCCCTACATCGACGGTCGGTGCATCGACCTGTCCCGCGCCGCCTTCGCGGCCATCGCCTCGACCGACCTCGGCGAGGTGGACGTCCGCTACGAGGTGCTCGGCTGACCGACCTGTCAGGCAGAACTTCCGCGCCGGACGGGCCAGGTTCATTCTCCGGTTCACGTCCATCAGGCATGCTGTCCGATGTACGCACGCAACCCTTCCAGTCGGGCCGCAGCCCGCTGAGCCCCGGATCCCGCGCCGGCCTCGGCGCGGCCCTCGCGCTGCTCGCGATCGTCTCGGTCGCCGAACTGGCCGACGGCCGACAGGCGCACTATCTCGCGCTGACGGCCGCCGCGCCGGTGATCGCCGGAGCGTTGACGTCCTGGCGGGTGGTGCTCGCCGTGGGCGGGCTGGCCACCGCCGCCGGGGTCGCCCTCGCCGTGGTCGAACGCGGCGCCTCGCTGGTGACCGCGGTCAGCGTGGTCACCGTCGCGGTGGTCACCGTGATCGCGGCCGCGACGGCCGCGGTCCGGCAGCGCCAGGCGGAACGGATCGACGAGTTGTCCCGGCTCGCCTCGGTCGCCCAGCAGGCGGTGCTGCGCCCGCTCGGACCGCAGGTCGGCACGCTGGCGGTGGCGGCGCGCTACATCTCCTCCACCGCGACGGCCGAGATCGGCGGCGACCTGTACGAGGTGATGGACACCCCGTACGGCGTCCGCATGATCATCGGGGACGTGCGCGGCAAGGGACTGGACGCCGTGCGCCTCGCCAGCATCGTGCTCGGCTCCTACCGGCACGTGGCGTACGAGCGGGCCGACCTGCGCGCGGTGGTGGCCGACCTGGACCGGGCGGTGGCCCGCAACGTCGGCGACGAGGACTTCGTCACCGCCGCGCTGGTCGAGGAGCGTGGCGGCACCCTCACCATTGTCAACTGCGGGCACCCGCCACCGCTGCTGCTGCGCCGGGGCGCGGTGATCCCGCTGGAGCCGCCGGCGCCCGCGCCGCCGCTGGGCTTCATGCCGGTGGTCCGGCCCCGGGTGGAGCGGCTGGAGCCGGGCGACCGGCTGCTGCTGTTCACCGACGGGCTGGGTGAGGCGCGGCGGGACGGGGAGTTCTTCCCCACCGCCGACCGGGCCTGGCGGCTGCTCGGCCACGGCACGGTCGGCGACGGGCTCGCCTCGCTGGAGACCGCCCTGGTCGAGTGGGTGCACGGCCGGCTCGACGACGACATCGCGCTGGTCCTGATGGAGTACGCGGGCCCGCGCAGCGCCACCGCCGCCCCGGTGCCGAGCTGGGAGGTCGGCGCGGCCGACGGGTGAACCGGAAGTGTGTAATCGCTGTCACTTCCGAGATCGGCTTGTCGATGGCTACCGGCGAGTAATACAGTCTGGAGTTACTGATCGGTAACACCTGTCCGGAAGCGGGGCCAGCGAGCATGACCCACTACAAGAGCAACCTTCGGGACCTCGAGTTCAACCTGTTCGAGGTGTTCGGGGCGGACCGGACGTTCGGCCAGGCGCCGTACACGGACCTGGACGTCGACACCGCCCGCAGTTTCCTCTCGGAGGTCGACCGCCTGGCCCGCGAGGACCTGGCCGCCAGCTACGCGGACAGCGACCGCAACCCGCCGGTCTTCGACCCGGCGACGCACACCGCGCCGCTCCCGGAGTCGTTCAAGAAGTCGTACCAGGCGTTCATGGACTCGGAGTTCTGGCGCCTCGACCTGCCCGAGGCGCTGGGCGGCACGAACGCCCCGCGCGCCCTCTGGTGGTCCCTGGCCGAGCTGGTGCTCGGCGCCAACGCCCCGGTCTGGATGTACGCCTCCGGCCCGTCCTTCGCGCACGTGCTGCACGTCGAGGGCACCGACCAGCAGAAGACGTGGGCCCGGCTCTTCATCGAGAAGCAGTGGGGCTCGACCATGGTGCTGACCGAGCCGGACGCCGGCTCGGACGTGGGCGCCGGCCGCACCCGGGCGATCCCGCAGCCGGACGGCTCCTGGCACATCGAGGGCGTCAAGCGCTTCATCACCTCCGGTGAGCACGACCTGAGCGACAACATCGTCCACTACGTGCTGGCCCGCCCGGTCGGTGTCGAGGGCGTCGGCGGCCCGGGCACCAAGGGCCTGTCCCTGTTCGTCGTGCCGAAGTACCACTTCGACGAGGAGACCGGCGAGCTGGGCGAGCGCAACGGCGTCTTCGCCACCAACGTCGAGCACAAGATGGGTCTGAAGGTCTCGAACACCTGCGAGGTGACCTTCGGCGAGCACGGCGTACCGGCCAAGGGCTGGCTGCTGGGCGAGAAGCACGACGGCATCCGGCAGATGTTCATGATCATCGAGTACGCCCGGATGATGGTCGGCACCAAGGCGATCGCCACGCTCTCGACCGGCTACCTGAACGCCCTGGAGTACGCGAAGAACCGGGTGCAGGGCGCCGACCTGATCCAGCAGGCCGACAAGACCGCTCCCCGGGTCACCATCACCCACCACCCGGACGTGCGCCGCTCGCTGCTGATGCAGAAGTCGTACGCCGAGGGCCTGCGCGCGCTGGTCTGCTACACCGCCAGCTGGCAGGACAAGGTCGCGCTCGCCGAGGCGGCCGGTGACGAGAAGGCCACCAAGCTGGCCAAGCGGGTCAACGACCTGCTCCTGCCGCTGGTCAAGGGCGTCGGCTCGGAGCGGGCGTACGAGCTGCTCGGCCACGAGTCGCTGCAGACGTTCGGTGGCTCCGGCTTCCTCCAGGACTACCCGCTGGAGCAGTACGTCCGGGACGCCAAGATCGACACCCTGTACGAGGGCACCACCGCGATCCAGAGCCTCGACCTGATCTTCCGGAAGATCGTCCGGGACAACGGCAAGGCCCTGATGGCGGTCGCCGGCGAGATCCAGGAGCACATCACCTCCGAGGCCGGCAACGGCCAGCTCAAGGAGGAGCGGCAGGCGCTGGGCAAGGCGCTCGCCGAGATCCAGAACATCCTCGGCGTGATGACCGGTTGGCTGGGCGAGGCGCAGGGCGGCGACACCCGCGCGCTCTATAAGGTCGGCCTGAGCAGCCGTCGGTTCCTGCTGGCGATCGGCGACCTGGTGGTCGGCTGGCTGCTGCAGAAGCAGGCGGACGTCGCGCTGAAGGCGCTCGCCGGCGAGGTCTCCGCCTCGGACAAGGCGTTCTACACCGGCAAGGTGGCCGCCGCCCGGTTCTTCGCCCGCGAGGTGCTGCCGCGCATCGGCGCCGACCGGCGGATCATCGAGGGCGTCGACCTGGAGATCATGGACCTCCCGGAGGAGGCGTTCTGACCCCTTCCGGGGCGGACATCCCCTGAAAGCGTCATTCTCCCCTCACCGACGGCCGGCGGGCGACAGCCCGCCGGCCGTCGGCGTTGCCGGACCCGGGTGGATAGGCGGCCGGTGGGCGGGTAACCGTCGCGGACCACGACCGGAGCACGCCCAAGGGCCATCGCACGGGGGAGTGCAGCGCACATGGGCATTGGTAGCGCCATCTTTCTCATCGCGCTCGGCGCGATCATGACCTTCGCCATCCGGGCCAACGTCTGGTGGATCGACCTGCGCGCGGTCGGCTGGGTCTTCATCCTGGCCGGGCTGGGCGTCCTGCTGACCACGCTGTGGTTCTGGCAGGACCGCCGCAAGCGCGCCCGTACCCTCATCGTGGAGGAGAACCGCCTTTCCCACCCGACCGCGATGATGCCGCCGCCGCCCGACCCGCCGCCGCCGACGGCCCCGCCGTCCTGACGGCTTGGGGCGAGGGAGGCTCGCTACTGTCGGTAGCCAGCTCGCGAGGCGATGTCCGAACGATCGATATACCGCTGGGTCATTTCCATGACCCAGCGGTATATCGCTAGGAGTGACGTGTCGCTGTGCGAGCCGGCGCCGCCGGACCGCAGGGCATCGGCTCGCCGGGTGCGCCGGGCGGGCCTTCGGGTCAGCCGCGAGCGGTGTGGCGGGCGGTGAGGGGGGCGCGACTCAGGTCGGCCCAGGGGGTGGTCGGGCGGTGCACCACCAGGTCGGTGGTGCGCAGGCCGTCCGGATCCGCCCGTTCCGGGTCGAGCAGCGCCGAGAGCAGCGAGATGCCGGGGTTGTGCGCGACCAGCAGCACCGTGTCCGCCGCCGGGTCGACCGCCCGGACCAGGTCCAGCAGCTCGTCCGGGTGCGCCTCGTACGCCGTCGGCTCGTAGCGCACCACGGGCGTCGACCCCGCCGGCCCGCCCTCGGGTGGGGAACCCGTCATGCCCATCGCCACGCCGTGCCAGGTCTGCCGGGTGCGCCGGGCCGGGGAGCAGAGCACCACGTCGGGGAGCAGTTCGTGCCGGGCCAGCCACGCGCCGGCGGCGGCCGCGTCGGCGTGACCGCGGGCGGTGAGGGGGCGCTCCGCGTCCGGGGCGTCCCGCTCCTGCTCGGCCTTGGCGTGCCGCAGCAGCACCAGCGTCCGCTGCCCGTACCTGCCGTCCGTCATGCGCCCAGCTTGCCTGATTGGCGATCAGAGCGCCTGGGTATGTCGATGTGTGCCGCTACCTCATCCATGGCCGCGGCGGGCAGGAAACGCCAGCAGGACGCCAAGGAGGCGACGTCATGGGCATCGGTGCCAGCATCTTCCTCATCGCGCTCGGCGCGATCTTCGCGTTCGCCATCGACGCCAACCTGGGATGGCTGAACCTCAACGTGGTGGGCTGGGTGCTCATGCTCGCCGGCCTGGCCGGGCTGCTGACCACGCTCTACTTCTGGAACAGCCGCCGTCGGGTGGTGGCCGCGCCGGTGCGCGAGCAGGTCGTCGCGGAGCCGGTCGTGCCGGTGCAGGGCGACCGGGTCGTGCGCGAGGAGTACCGCGAGGTGCGCCGCCCGGGCTCGGGCTACCCGGCCTGATCCCCCCGGACCCGAGGGGCCCCGCAACGGCGCGGGGCCCCTCGCGCGTGTCCGGGGGTCAGCCGTCGCCTCGGCGGTACGGCTCAGGCGAACAGCGCGAAGTAGATGGCGATGTGGTGACAGATGGCCGCGACCAGCGTGCAGGCGTGGAAGAACTCGTGGTGGCCGAAGACGGTGGGCCAGGGGTTCGGCCGACGCAGCGCGTAGAACACCGCACCCACGCTGTAGATCGCGCCGCCCACGCACAGCAGCACCAGCGCGGTCACGCCGCCGCCGTGCAGGATCTGCGGCAGCATGGTCACGGCCACCCAACCCAGCGCCAGGTAGAGCGGGGCGGAGACCCAGCGCGGCGCGTGTGGCCAGATCAGCTTGACCGCGACACCGGCCAGCGCGCCACCCCAGACCAGGGCCAGCATGATCGTGGCGTGCCGGGTGTCCAGCAGCAGGGCGCAGAACGGGGTGTAGGTGCCGGCGATGAACACGAAGATCATCGAATGGTCCATCCGGCGCATGATCTGGTAGCCGCGCTCGGACCAGACGCGCCTGTGGTAGAGCGCGCTGGTGCCGAAGAGCCCGCAGACGGTGAAGCTGTAGATCAGGCAGCTGACCAGCGGCGCCCACCCGGGACGGGTGGCCGCGATCGAGCAGAGCACGATGCCGCAGACGAGCGCGGCGAAGAACGCGTAGGCATGCAGCCAGCCGCGCATCCGCGGCTTGCCGATGTCGGCCGGCCGGAGCCGGAGCGGTGCGGAGGTGGTCACCTCATCAGGTTACGACACCGTAGGTTACTTGCAAGTAGTGTGGACCGTCACGTCGGCTGACGCGAGGATGTCCGAATGCGGATCCGGCCCGTCGGGGCGTACGCCCTGCTGCTCGACTGCGACGACGCCGACCAGGTCGAGGCCTGGCGGGCCGAGCTGTGGCGTCGTCGCGACGCCGGCGAGCTGACCGCCCAGGAGATCGTCCCGGCGGCGGTCACCGTCCTGCTCGACGGCGTGCCGGACCCGACGGCGACGGCCGCGCGGATCGCCGGCTGGCAACCGCGGACCACCGCCGCCGGCGCCGACTCCGCCGAGGTCCGGGTGCCCACCGTGTACGACGGGGCGGACCTGCCCACCGTCGCCGGCCACTGGGGCGTCGACGTGCCGGCCGTGGTGGCGCGGCTGCGGCGTACCGAGTTCCGGGTCGCGTTCTGCGGTTTCGCGCCGGGGTTCGCCTACCTCACCGGGCTGCCGCCCGAACTGGCCGTGCCCCGGCTCGCCACCCCGCGTACCCGGGTGCCGGCCGGCTCCGTCGCGCTCGCCGGCTGGTACGCGGGGATCTACCCCACCGCGTCGCCCGGCGGCTGGCTGCTGGTCGGGCGCACCGACCTGCCCCTGTTCGACGTGCACGCCGACCCGCCGGCCCGGCTCACCCCCGGCACCCGGGTCCGGCTGGTCGAGGCCCGATGATCGAGGTGCTGCGGGCCGGCCCGCTCACCACCGTGCAGGACCAGGGCCGCCCCGGCTGGGCCCACCTCGGCGTACCCCGGTCCGGCGCGCTCGACCCGGGCGCGCTGCGCCTGGCCAACCGGCTCGCCGGCAACCCGGAGGACGCCGCCGGCCTGGAGATCACGCTGACCGGGTGCGTGCTGCGCGTCACCCGGGCGGTCACCGTCGCGCTCACCGGGGCTCCCACCGACGTACGGATCGAGCACCGCGGCCGGCGGCGGCCCGCCGACGTGGGTCGGCCGCTGGCACTGCCCGCCGGGGCGGTGCTGCACGTC
>NZ_CADEAU010000219.1 GCF_902825405.1 Micromonospora maritima
CCGGCAAGCGGCCGGTCCTGCCGGGGCAGGACGCAGAGGACGCCGGCCCAGCCCTGGTCGTCGCCGAGGCGCCGTAGCCGCTCCCCCAGGTCGGTGCGGTCCGCGCCGGCCGGGACGGTGAGCGTGTCGACGGTGGCGCCGGCCTCGGTGAGCGTCCTCGCGACGCCGCCGTCGGCGTTGCCGCCGACGGTGGCGACCAACCATCGGCCGGTCAGGCCGGCTGCGGCGGCGGGGCGCACCGGCTCCCATCCGATCCGGTACGCCCCGGTGTCCGGTCCCCGGGTGCGGGAGCGGTGCCAGTCGGCGAGGACCGGCAGCGCGGAGCTGAGCGCGTCGGCGGCGGTGTCGTCGCCGAGGTGCGCGGCGAGCGCGGTGGGGTCGCCGCTCTCCACGGCGGCCCAGAACGCGGCGTCCGGCGTGGCCGGCGTGCGGGTGGGCGGCGCGGGCCAGTAGCGCTGGTGCTGGAAGGCGTAGGTGGGCAGGTCGATCCGGGTCGCGTCGGTGCCGGCGAACCAGGGCGTCCAGTCGACGGCGACGCCGTGGACGTGCAGCTCGCCCAGCCCGGCCAGCAGCGCTGCGGTCTCGTCCCGGTCCCGGCGTTGCACGGCGACCGCCCGCACGTCCTCGCCGTCGGGCAGGATGTCGGCGGTCAGCGCCGTGAGCACGCTCCGCGGCCCGATCTCCAGGAACGTGTCCACCCCGGCGTTCCGCAGGGCGGTGACCCCGTCGGCGAAGCGCACCGCCTGACGCACGTGCCGCACCCAGTAGTCCGGGGTGCGCAGGTCGTCGCCGTCGGCCACCGCACCCGTCACGTTCGACACCACCGGCAGCAGCGGCGCGGCGAACGTCAACCCGTCCAGCACCGCGCGGAACTCGGCAAGCATCGGCTCCATCAACGGACTGTGGAACGCGTGCGACACCGTGAGCCGGCGGGTCCGGACACCCCGGTCGCGCCAGATGCGTTCGATCTCGTCGAGCGCGTCGACCGGCCCGGACACCACGACCGACGTCGGGCCGTTCACCGCCGCGATCCCGACGTCCGCCCGGCCGGCGATCGAGTCGGCCACGTCGGGCTCTGTTGCGGCGACCGCCAGCATTCCGCCGCCGGCCGGCAACGCCTGCATCAGGCGGCCCCGCGCCGCCACCAACGCCGCCGCGTCCGGCAGCGACAACACCCCGGCCACGAACGCAGCCGTCACCTCACCGATCGAGTGCCCGCCCACGACGTCCGGCGTCACCCCGAACGACTCCACCAGGCGGAACAACGCCACCTCGACCGCGAACAACCCGGCCTGCGTGAACCGCGTCTGATCCAACAGGTCACCGTCACCGAACAACACCGCCTTCAACGGCTGCGGCAACAACGGATCCAGGTGGGCGCACACCTCATCGAGGGCGGCGGCGAACACGGGGAACGCCTCGGACAACTCCCGGCCCATGCCGGCGCGCTGCGCGCCCTGACCCGAGAACAGCACCGCGAGCGGGCCGCGCCGGACCGCGTCACCGGAGAGCACCGCGCCGGACGGTTCGCCGGCGGCCAGCGCCCGCAGACCCGCCAGCAGGTCGTCCCGGTCGGTGGCGGCGAGCACGGCCCGTCGTTCCAGGGTGGCCCGGGTGGTCACCGAGGACCAGGCCAGGTCCACCGGTCGGAGCGTGGCGTCGGCGGCCAGGCGACGTGCCCATCGCTCGGCCTGGCCGGCCAGCGCCGCGTCGGTCCGCGCCGACAGCAGCACCGGCAGGTGGACGCGGGCCGAGACCGTGGCGGACCGGTCCTGGCGCTCGGAGCGGGTGGGGAGCACGTCGCCCTCGATCACCGCTCCGGCCGGGCGATCAGCGGTGGGTGGTTGTTCGAGGACGACGTGGGCGTTGGTGCCGGAGATGCCGAACGAGGAGACGGCGGCACGGCGGGGCCGGTCCCGGTCGGGCCAGGGAGTCGGGGCCGTGGCGAGGGTGACCGCCCCGGCGGTCCAGTCGATGTGCGGCGACGGCTCGTCCACGTGCAACGTCACCGGCACGAGGCCGTGCCGCATGGCGAGGACCATCTTGATCACCCCGGCCACACCGGCGGCAGCCTGCGTGTGCCCGATGTTCGACTTGATCGACCCCAACAGCAGCGGCGTCTCCCGGTCCTGCCCGTACGTGGCCAGCAGCGCCTGCGCCTCGATCGGATCACCCAATGTCGTGCCCGTACCGTGCGCCTCCACCACGTCCACGTCGGCCGGGGTGAGCCGGGCGTTCGCCAGGGCCTGCCGGATCACCCGCTGCTGCGACGGACCGTTCGGCGCGGTCAGCCCGTTCGACGCCCCGTCCTGGTTGACCGCCGTGCCCCGCACCACGGCCAGGATCCGCCGGCCCTCCCGCTGCGCGTCGGAGAGCCGTTGCACCAGCAGGACGCCGGTGCCCTCGCCCCAGCCGGTGCCGTCGGCAGACGCGGCGAAGGACTTGCAGCGTCCGTCGGCGGCGAGTCCACGCTGGCGGGAGAACTCGATGAACGTCCCCGGCGTCGCCATCACTGTCACGCCGCCGGCCAGCGCCAGATCGCACTCCCCGGACCGCAGCGCCTGCGCCGCCAGGTGCAGCGCGACGAGCGACGACGAGCACGCCGTGTCCACGGTGACCGCGGGACCCTCCAGCCCGAACGTGTACGCCAGCCGGCCGGACAGCACGCTGCCCGAGGTGCCCACGCCGACGTAGCCCTCGACCTCGGCCGGTAGCTCGACCAACCGGGTCGCATAGTCGTGGTACATCACCCCGGCGAACACGCCGGTACGCGAGCCGCGCAGGTTCGCCGGGTCGAGGCCGGCGGACTCGAACGCCTCCCACGAGGTCTCCAGCAGCAGCCGCTGCTGCGGGTCCATGGCCAGGGCCTCGCGGGGACTGATGCCGAAGAAGCCGGGGTCGAAGTCGGCGGCGTCGTAGAGGAACCCGCCCTGCGTCGCGTACGAGGTGCCGCTGTGGTCCGGATCCGGGTCGAACAGCGACTCCAGGTCCCAACCCCGGTCGGCCGGGAACTCGGCGATCCCGTCGCCGCCGGCGGCCAGCAGCTCCCACAACTGGTCGGGATTCCCCACTCCGCCGGGGTAGCGGCAGGCCATCCCGACGATCGCGATCGGCTCGTCGAGTCCGGTGGTGGTGGCCGCCGTCGGGGTGGTCGCGTCCGGCCGGCCGCCGGCGAGTTCGGTCCACACCTGCGCGGCGAGCGCGGCCGGGGTGGGGTGGTCGAACACGAGCGTGGACGGCAGCCGCAGCCCGGTGGCGGCGTTGACCCGGTTACGCAGGTCCACCGCCGTCAGCGAGTCGAAGCCGAGTTCCCGGAACGCCCGGTCGGCCGGCACCGCGTCCGCGCCACCGTGCCCGAGGACCTGCGCGACGAGGCCCCGGACCAGCACGTCGACCTCGGCGCGCGCCTGGTCGTCGGTGAGCCGGGCCAGCCGGTCGGCCCATCCGCCGGTGCCCGCGATCCGCCGGGTGGCGGCGGATCCGACGAGGGGCGCCAGCATCGACGGTACGGGGGTACGGGCGGCGGCCGCGCGCAGCGCGGGCAGGTCGATCGCGGCGGGTACCAGGGCCGGCCGGCCGGCGGTGAGCGCGGCGTCGAACAGTTCCAGCCCGGTCTCGGTGCTCAGCGGCGGCAGCCCGGCCCGGGCCGACCGCCGCCGCTCCCCCTCGCTGAGCGACGCCGCCATCCCGGCGGTGTCCCACATCCCCCACGCGAGGCTGAGCGCCGGCAGACCCTCCTGCCGCCGGGCCGTCGCCAACGCGTCCAGGAACGCGTTCCCCGCCGCGTACGCCGCCTGACCCGGCGAACCCAACACGCCCGCGAGGGACGAGAACAACACGAACAGGTCCAGGTCGAGGTCCCGCGTCGCCTCGTGCAACCACCACCCGGCGGTCACCTTCGGGGCGAGCACGTTCGCCAACCGGTCCGGACTGACCGCCGACACCACACCGTCGTCCAGGACGCCCGCCGTGTGCACCACCCCGACCAGCCGACCGGGCACGTCGGCGACCAGCCGGTGCACCTGGTCCCGGTCGGTGACGTCGCACGCCACCACCGACACCGACGCACCCAACCCGGTCAGCCGCTCGCCCAACGCCTCCGCACCCGGAGCCGCCGGACCCTGCCGCGACACCAGCACCAGCGACCGCACCCCGTGCCCGGTCACCAGATGCTCGGCCACCAGCGCGCCCAGTGCCCCCGTGCCACCGGTCACCAGCACCGTGCCGGCGTCGCCGACGACCGGCGCAACCGGGTCGCGGTCGGTCGTGGGGGTCTCATCGACCGGGTCACCGTCAGCGGCGCGAGCGCGCCCGTCCGTCGTGTCCACACCCGGACCGGCGACCGGTCCGAGCACGGCGCGGACCAGGCGCGGGGTCGACACGGCGTCGCCGCGCAACGCCACCTGCCCGCCGGTGACCGGCAGATCCGCCACCACCCCGGCCAGCACCGACAACACCGAGCCGTCGACGTCCCGGTCCACGTCCGCCAGGACGATCCGCTCCGGATGCTCCGACTGCGCCGACCGCAGCAACCCCCACACCGCCGCACCGGCCAGATCCACCACCCGGTCGCCGTCCGAGGCCGCCACCGCGCCCCGGGTCACCACCACCAACCGCGAGTCCGCCAACGCCTCGGCGGCCAACCACGCCTGCACCGTCGCCAGCACGTCCGACGTGACCGCGCGGACCGCTTCCGGCGGCACCACGTCGGACGGCGCGGTCACCGGGAGCACGAACACCTCGGGCGCCCCGGCGGCGAGCGCCGCCGGCACGTCCGGGTACGTCGGCAGCCCTTCGACGGGTCCGCCGAGCGCCGCCCAGTCGCCGATCCGCCCCGGGCGCGCCGGAGCGGGCTCCCAGCGCACCTCGTACAGGGAGCGGGTGGCGGCGCCGGTCGCGGGCAGGCCGGTCATCTCCCGCAGGCGCAGGGCGTCGACCGACACGACGGGCGCGCCGGTCCCGTCCGTGGCGACGAGCCGGACGGCGTCGCCGTCGGGGGTGAGCCGGACCCGGAGCACGGTGGCGCCGGCGGCGTGCACCTGCACGCCCTCGAACGTGAACGGGACGCGTGGGCCCTCGGCGGCGGCCGTGGGCAGGAGCCCGACCGGGTGCAGGGCGGCGTCCAGCAGCGCCGGGTGGATGCCGAACCGCGCCGCGTCGCCGGCCGGGTCGTCCGGGAGGGCGATCTCGGCGTACGCCCCGTCGTCGCCGGTCCAGGCCCGCCGCAGACCCTGGAACGCCGGCCCGTACGCCAGGCCGTGCGCGGCGAGCGTCGGGTACCAGTCCGTGAGGTCGACCTCGGTGGCGTCGGCCGGCGGCCAGGTGCCGATGATGGGCTCGTCCGGCACGGAGGGTTCGAGGAGGCCCTCGGCGTGCCGGGTCCAGCCGGCGCCGGGGTCGTCCTCGGGTCGGGAGTGGATGGTGAGGGCGCGTCGGGTGCCGGCGCCGTCGACGCGTACCTGGAGGCGCAGCCGGCCGGTGGCGGGCAGGACCAGTGGCGTGGCGACGGTGAGTTCGCGCAGCCGGGGCACGCCGGCCTCGTCGCCGGCGCGGACGGCGATCTCGACGAGGGCGGCGCCGGGCAGCAGGGTGGTCCCGGCGACGGCGTGGTCGGCCAGCCAGGGGTGGGTGGCGAGGGAGAGCTGGCCGGTCAGGACGACCGTGCCGTCGCCGGCCAGTTCGACGGTGGCGCCGAGCAGCGGGTGCGCGGCGTCGCTCAGCCCGGCTCCGGAGACGTCGCCGGGGCGGGTGCGGGCGGTCGCCGGCCAGTAGCGCCGGTGCTGGAACGCGTACGTGGGCAGGTCGATCCGGGTGGGCGCGGGGCCGGTGAACCACGCCGGCCAGGAGACCGGTACGCCGTGCACGTGCAGGTCGGCCAGCGCGGTGAGCAGCGCGGGCGTCTCGGCGCGGTCGCGACGCTGGACGGACACGGCGAGCACGGCCTCGTCGTCGGGCAGGATCTCGGCGGTCAGCGCGGTCAGCACGCTGCGCGGTCCGAGTTCCAGGAACGTGTCCGCCCCGGCGTGCCGCAGGGCGGTGACACCGTCGGCGAAGCGCACCGCCTCCCGGACGTGCCGCACCCAGTAGTCCGGGGTACGCAGGTCGTCACCGCCGGCGAGCGCACCCGTCACGTTCGACACCACCGGCAGCAACGGCGCCGCGAACGTCAACCCGTCCAGCACGGCCCGGAACTCGGCAAGCATCGGCTCCATCAACGGACTGTGGAACGCGTGCGACACGGTCAGGCGACGGACCCGGACGCCCCGGCCCCGCCAGGAGTCTTCGATCTCGTCGAGCGCGTCGACCGGCCCGGAGACCACAACCGACGACGGCCCGTTCACCGCCGCGATCCCGATGTCAGTGCGGCCGGCGATCGAATCGGTCACGTCGCACTCCGACGCGGCAACCGCGAGCATTCCGCCGCCGGCCGGCAACGCCTGCATCAACCGACCCCGGGCCGCGACCAACGCGGCGGCGTCGGACAGCGACAGCACCCCCGCGACGAACGCGGCCGTGACCTCACCGATCGAGTGGCCACCGACGAAGTCCGGCACCACGCCGAACGACTCGACGAGGCGGAACAGTGCCACCTCGACCGCGAACAGACCCGCCTGCGTGAACCGCGTCTGGTCGATCAGCTCCCCGTCACCGAACAGCACCGGCTTCAACGGCCGCGGCAGCAACGGATCCAGATGACCGCACACCTCGTCGAGCGCGGACGCGAACACCGGGAACGCCTCGGACAGCTCCCGCCCCATGCCGGCGCGCTGCGCGCCCTGACCGGAGAAGAGGATCGCGAGCCGGCCGCGCGGCGTCGGGGCGCCACCGGTCACGCCGCCGGACGGTTCGCCGGCGGCCAGCGCCCGCAGACCCGCCAGCAGGTCGTCGCGGCTGGTGGCGGGCAGCACGGCGCGTCGCTCCAGCGCGGGACGGGTGGTCACGGACGACCAGGCCACATCCTCCGGTCGCCAGGCGTCGTCGCCGGCGAGCCGGTCGGCCCACCTGTCGGCCTGGGCGGCCAGGGCCGCGTCGGTACGTGCGGACAGCAGCACCGGCACCACCGTCGGCCCGGCCGGACCGTCGGTTCGCGCGTCACCGGCGTCGGCGACGGGCGGCTGCTCCA
This sequence comes from Micromonospora maritima, assembly GCF_902825405.1. Lineage (GTDB taxonomy): Bacteria > Actinomycetota > Actinomycetes > Mycobacteriales > Micromonosporaceae > Micromonospora > Micromonospora maritima. The sequence continues at coordinate 7,124 of NZ_CADEAU010000219.1, forward strand.
GGATCACGTGGGCGTTGGTGCCGGAGATGCCGAAGGACGACACCGCGGCCCGGCGGGGGCGGTCCACGCGGGGCCACGGCACGGCCGCGCCGGCGAGGGTGATCGCACCGGCGGTCCAGTCGACGTGCGGGGACGGCTCGTCGACGTGCAGCGTCGGCGGCACGACGCCGTGCCGCATGGCCAGCACCATCTTGATCACACCGGCGACACCGGCGGCGGCCTGCGTGTGCCCGATGTTCGACTTCACCGAGCCGAGCAGCAGCGGCCGGTCGGCCGGCCGGTCCTGGCCGTAGGTCGCGAGCAGCGCCTGGGCCTCGATCGGGTCACCGAGCGTGGTGCCGGTGCCGTGCGCCTCCACCACGTCCACCTCGGCCGTGGTCAGCCGCGCGTTGGCCAGGGCCTGCCGGATCACCCGCTGCTGCGACGGACCGTTCGGCGCGGTCAGCCCGTTCGATGCCCCGTCGGAGTTGACCGCGGTACCCCGCACCACGGCCAGGATCCGGCGGCCCTCGCGCCGGGCGTCGGCGAGCCGCTGCACCAGCAGCACACCGACGCCCTCGGACCAACCTGTCCCGTCGGCCGAGGCGGCGAACGACTTGCAGCGTCCGTCCGGGGACAGGCCGCGCTGGCGGGAGAACTCCACGAACGTGCCGGGTGTCGCCATTACTGTCACGCCGCCGGCCAGCGCCAGGTCGCACTCCCCGGACCGCAGCGCCTGCCCGGCCAGGTGCAACGCGACGAGCGACGACGAACACGCGGTGTCCACGGTGACCGCCGGGCCCTCCAGCCCGAACGTGTAAGCCACCCGGCCGGACAGCACGCTTGCCGACGTGCCGGTGCCGACGTAGCCCTCGGCGTCCGGCGGGAGGTCGGCCAGGCGGGAGGCGTAGTCGTGGTACATCACCCCGGCGAACACGCCGGTGCGGGAGCCGCGCAGCGCCGCCGGGTCCACCCCCGCGGACTCGAAGCTCTCCCAGGACGCCTCCAGCAGCAGCCGCTGCTGCGGGTCCATCGCGACCGCCTCGCGGGGCGAGATGCCGAAGAAGCCGCTGTCGAAGTCGGCGGCGCCGGCGAGGAAGCCGCCGTGCCGGGCGTACGAGGTGCCGGGGTGGTCCGGGTCCGGGTCGTAGAGCGCGTCGGGGTCCCAGCCCCGGTCGGCGGGGAACTCGGAGATCCCGTCCCGACCGGCGGCGAGGAGCTGCCAGAGCTGCGCGGGGTCGTTGACGCCGCCGGGGTAGCGGCAGGCCATGCCGACGATGGCGATCGGCTCGTCGGTGGCGGCCGTCCGGGCGGCGGCGCGGCGGGCGGTGAGCCGGCCGGAGACCAGCTCGAAGAGGTGCGCGGCGAGCGCGGCCGGGCTGGGGTGGTCGAACACGAGCGTGGACGGCAGCCGCAGCCCGGTCGCGGTGTTGACCCGGTTACGCAGGTCCACCGCGGTCAGCGAGTCGAAGCCGAGTTCCCGGAACGCCCGGTCGGCCGGCACCGCGTCCGCGCCGCCGTGGCCGAGGACCTGGGCGACGAGGCCCCGGACCAGCACGTCGACCTCGGCGCGGGCCTCGTCGTCGGTGCGGTCGGCCAGCCGGTCGGCCCAGTCGCCGCCGGCGCGGGCCTGCC
>NZ_CADEAU010000220.1 GCF_902825405.1 Micromonospora maritima
GGCACGTGCTCACCGCCGTGGCGCGGGTCCGCTTCGCCGAGCTGCGGGTCGACGGCCGGCTGCTCGCGGTGGGCCGGGGCACCGTCACCGGCGAGGGACGCTGGCTCGGCGTCAGCCTGCTGGAGGTGCTGCCCGAGGCCCGTCGGCAGGGGTTCGCCGCGGCGGTCGTGCACGCCCTCGCCGCCTGGGGTGCGGCCGAGGGCGCCACCCGCGCGTTCCTCCAGGTGGAGCAGCGCAACGTCGGCGCGGTGGCGCTCTACCGCCGGCTCGGTTTCACCACCCACCACACCTACCTGACCCGGGTCGCCCCCTGAGGTCAGCGGCGGACGATCCGGCGCGGCCGGGACACCTTCATCTCGGCGTACCGCTTGAGCTGGCGGGAGCGGTGGTCCCGGCCGAGCGCGGTGAGGGTCAGGTAGCCGACCAGCACGCCGGCCAGGGCGGCCGCGAGGTAGAGCCAGATCTGGGCGAAGAAGAGACCGGCGCCCCCGCCGAACGGGTTCTCCCCGACCAGCAGCGGGCCGACGAACACGGTCAGCGCCAGCGCCGCGACCACCCCGACGGCCAGGTCACCGGCCCAGTGCCCGAGCGGCCGGTCGGCACCCCAGCGGAACGACGTGCCCGCCAGGATCAGCCCGATCACCAGGAACATCACCAGGGAGACCCGGCCGGAGGCGGTGTCGTCGTCCGGGAACGCGAACCGGATGACCAGCCGAGCCACCACGTTCACCGCGAACAACGCGGCCGCCAGCACGCCGACCGCACGCCACCTCTGAGCCATCGCACGCCTCCCGCCGTACCACCCGCCCCCACGGCGGGCCTCTGGCAGGAATGTCTACCACCGCCACCTGTGCGGCGTCAGCACCTCACCGGGAGGCGGCCGGCGGCACCACGATCTGCCGGAAGCCGAGCACCGCGAAGGTGACCGCGCCGGCGACGATCAGGGCCAGGCCGAGCACGTTGTCGCCGGCCAGCGCCAGGTCCCCCTCGGTGGTGCGAAACCCGCCCACGACGATCACCAGGAACCACGGCAGCGCGGCCAGCGCCACCGCCCACCGGGTGCCGGTCGACCGGTGCGCGAACGAGCCCAGCAGCACCGTCGACGCCACCACGGCCGCGATCCCGGCGACCACCAGCCCGACGCCGACAAGCGCCTGGGCGCCGCCGGAGCGGCCCTGCACCGTCTCCCACGCCCAGGTCGCGAAGATCAGATCGAGCAGCGCGGCCAGGACACCGGCCCACACCGTCACCACGCCGCCGGCCACGCGCACCGCACGGTCGAGCGCCCGCTCGGCGCGCGACGGCGGCGCGGGCGGCTGCGGCTCGGGAAGGATCGACACGGGTACGGCGGGCAGCGTCACCGGAGACCGGCCGCCGCGACCGGGGCGCGGTCCGGCCCGTCCAGGCCCAACCCGGCGAACAGGTCGTCCTCCCAGCCGTACGGGCCGGCGCCCGGGCCCTTCGCGCCGACCGCGAGCGTGAAGTATTCCACCCCCATGAACTCGGCGCCGAAGTTGCCGGCGATCGAGTAGAGCCACGAGTTGGCCGGGATCTGGGTGGCGTGGGCGCGCATCGCCGCCTCCTTCCCGGCATGCTGCTCGGTGGCGTCGATCCGCGCCGCGATCTGCGCGTCCGGCGTGCCGAAGGGCAGCTCGTCGACGTCGTCGATGCCGGCGAAGGGATTGTCCGACGACTCGGTGAACGCCTCCAGGCCGGCGTCCAGCACGCTGCGCGGCATGGCCGTCCAGTAGACCTTGTCCGGGGCGATCCCCTCGGCGGCGGCCAGCTCCACCCCGCGCATCGCCACCCGGTGCGCCTGGATGTGGTCGGGGTGCCCGTAGAAGCCGTTCGGGTCGTACGTGATCACGACCTGCGGGCGGACCTCCCGGATGACCTCCAGCAGGTGCCGGGCGGCCTCGTCGAGGTCGGCGCGCCAGAACGCCCGCGGGTGGTCGTTGGTGGCCAGCCCCATCATCCCGGAGTCGCGGTAGCGGCCGGCGCCGCCGAGGAACCGGTGGTCGGTGACGCCGAGCGCGGCGCAGGCCGCCGCCAGCTCGCCGATGCGGTAGCCGCCGAGCTGGTCCGCCTCGGCGGCACAGAGCTGGGTCAGCTCGGGGACGTGGATCTCGCCCTCCTCGCCGAGCGTGCAGGTCACCAGCGTGACGTGGGCGCCGGCCGCGGCGTAGTGCGCCATCGTCGCGCCGGTGCCGATCGACTCGTCGTCGGGATGCGCGTGGACCAGCAGGAGGCGTCGGTCGGGCAGGGTCGTCACGCCCGTCACTCTAACCGGCGGTCCTGCCCGCTCGGCGCTCATGCGTCCGCCCAGGTCGGCCACATCACGCCCGGCACCCGCCTACGATCTGCAGGCGTGGACTTTCCCGAGCTGGCCGCCCGTACCCGTCGGTTCAGCCACGGGGCGCCGCGCGCCGTCTCCGTCGCGGGGGACGGCTCCCGGGTGCTCTTCCTGCGGTCCGCGGGACCGGAGGACCCGGCCGACGCACTCTGGCTGCTCGACGTCGACAGCGGCGAGGAACGCCTGGTCGCCGACCCGGCGGTGCTGCTGGGCACGGACGCCGAGCCGACCCGCCTCGCCCCCGGCGAGCGGGCGCTGCGCGAGCGGCTGCGCCTCAGCTCCGGCGGCATCGGCTCGTACGCGCTGGACGCGGCCGGAAGGGTGGCCGCGTTCGCGCTGGCCGGACGGCTGTTCCGGGCCGACCTGGTGCACGGCGACGTGGTCGAGGTCGCCGCCGTGGGGCCGGTGATCGACCCGCGTCCCGACCCGGCCGGCGAGCGACTGGCCTACGTCACCGACGCGGCCGAGGGCGTCCGCCGGGGCCAGCTGCGGGTCGTCGAGCCGGACGGTACGGACAACCTGCTCGCCGGCGAGGACAGCGGAGTGACCTGGGGGCTGGCCGAGCACATCGCGGCCGAGGAGTTCCACCGCTACCGGGGCTACTGGTGGGCGCCGGACGGGCGCAGCGTGCTGGCCGCCCGGGTCGACGAGTCCCGCCTGCCGCGCTGGTACCTGCACGACCCGGCCGAACCGGCGAGCCCGCCGACCTCGCTGGCGTACCCGGTGGCCGGCGGACCGAACGCGGAGGTCAGCCTGCACCTGCTCGACCTCGACGGCGGCTGGGTCGACGTGCACTGGGACCGCGAGACCTACCCCTACCTCAGCTCGGTGGACTGGGCGGACGGCGGGCCGCTGATCACCGTTCTGCGCCGCTCGCAGCAGCACGGCCTGGTGCTGGCGGTGGACCCGCGCACCGGGGAGACGCAGGTGCACGCGGAGCTGGCCGACCCGCGCTGGGTGGAGCCGATCCCCGGCACCCCGGCGCACCTGCCCGACGGGCGGGTGCTGGTCGGCGGCGAGCTGGCCCACGACGGGTACGACGCCCGCTGCCTCTTCGCCGACGGGACCCTGCTCACCCCACCCTCGCTGTACGTGCGGCGGGTGGTCGGGCGGTTGCCGGCCGGCCCCAACACGGCGGCCGACCTGCTGGTGGAGGCGAGCGAGGGCGAGCCGAGCCAGCGCCACCTCTACCGGGTACGGACCACCATCGGCGGCGGGATGGACGCCCGCCGGATGGGCAGCGACCCGGGCTGGCACACCGCCGCGATCGGCGGATCCACGCTGGTGGTGGGCATCGCCTCGCTGGAGCACCCCGGGGTGCGCTGGCGGGTGTGGCACGGCGACCGCGAGGTGGGCGAGCTGCGCTCGCTGGCCGCCACCTGCTCGTACGCGCCACGGCCGACGCTGGTCCGGGTGACCGACCGACGGCTGCCCAGCGCGGTGCTCTATCCGGTCGAGCACGTCAAGGGCACGCGGTTGCCGGTGCTGCTGGACATCTACGGTGGCCCCGGCCACCAGGAGGTGATCGCGGCCCGCGGCGCCTGGCTGGAACGGCAGTGGTGGGCCGAGCAGGGCTTCGCGGTGGTGACCATCGACAACCGGGGCACGCCGGGCATCGCGCCGTCGTTCGAGAAGGCGATCCACCGCCGGGTGGCCGACGTGATCCTGAGCGACCAGGTGGACGCGCTCACCGCGCTCGCCGGCAAGCACCCGGACCTGGACCTGGAGCGGGTGGCGGTGCGCGGCTGGTCGTTCGGCGGCTGGCTGGCCGGGCTGGCGGTGCTGCGCCACCCCGAGTTGTTCAGGTGCGCGATCGTCGGCGCGCCGGTCACCGACTGGGCGTTGTACGACACCGCGTACAGCGAGCGCTACCTGGGCATGCCGGACGACGGGATGGACGTCTACGCCCACCACTCGCTCGTCGAGTTGGCCGCCGAGCCGCTCGGCGACCCGACGCAGGCCCGGCCGATGCTGCTGGTGCACGGGCTGGTGGACGACAACGTGCTGGCCGCGCACACGCTGCGGCTCTCCGCCGCGCTGCTGGCCACCGGTCGTCCGCACGCGGTGCTGCCGCTCACCGGCGCGAGCCACCTGGCCGCCGGCGGGGTGTCCGAACGCCTGCTCCGCCTGGAGCTGGACTTCCTCCGCCGCCACTTGTAAGGAAGGGCCCCTTGTTAACGCCTGCGGTAGAGGAAGGGCCCCTTCTTAACGGCGCGCGTTAAGAAGGGGCCCTTCCTTCAACTACGGGTGCGGCTACTGCTTGACGAACGCGTTGACGAAGTTCGGGTAGCCGAACACGGACGAGATGAAGACCCCGCCGGCCTTGGAGCCGTGCACGTTGTACGCCACGTCGACGTAGAGCGGCACCACAGGCGCGTGCTCCTTCATGATCCGCTCGTCGAGCTTGCCCCACTCCGGGCCCTGGTCGGCCGGGGGCATGGCCAGGATCCGGTCCATCTCGGCGTTGATCGCGTCGTCGTTGAAGTACGACTGGTTGCTGTTGCCCTCGGCCTTGATGGTGCGGCCGTCGTAGAGCACCGGCAGGATCGACGCGCCGCTCGGCCAGTCCGCGGCCCAGTTGCCGATGTAGAGGTCCCAGGGGTTGTTCTTCTTCTTGACCTCGTCCAGCTTCGCGTCGTCCGGGATGTTCCGGACGGTGATCTTGAAGCCGGCGCGCTCCAGGTTGCCCTTGAGCTGGACCGCGATCTGCTGCTCGTCGGTGTTGTCCGCGACGCCGAGGACCAACTCCGGCGTCTGGCCGCCGAGCAACTCCTTCGCCTTCTCCGGGTTGCCGTTGGCACCCGCCGGATAGGCGTCGTACGCCTTGTAGCCGATGGTCGACGGCGGCATCAGGGTGGTCATCGGCTGGGCGACGGTCTGGCCGCCGAGGGCCTTGACCAGGCCCTCCCGGTCGATCGCGTAGTTGAGCGCCTGGCGGATCTTCAGGTCCTTGACCCGCTGGGTGTTGATCACGAGCTGGTTGGCGCTCGGGGTCGGGGACAGCAGCGTGCGGGACTTCAGCGCCGGGTCACCGGCCACCTTGGCGACAAGCGCCGGCGGCACCGAGTTGAACGCCAGCGCGCTCTGGTCCGCGCCGTTGTCGGCGATCACCCGGTTGTTGGCGGCGTCCTGGGTCGGGCCGAAGGTCCAGACGAACTGGTCCGGGTACTGGTGCCGCACCGGGTCGGTCTTCGCGTCCCAGTTCGGGTTGCGGTCCAGGGTGAGCTGGACGCCGACCTGGTTCTTGGCGATCTTGTAGGGGCCGGACGAGAACGGCTTCTGGTCCAGGTTGACGCCGGTGTCCTTCTCCGGCTTCAGCGGCGCGGTGGTGGGCAGCGAGACCGCGAACGGCAGGTCGCAGCGCGGCTTGGCGAACTCGAAGCGCAGCGTCTTGTCGTCCGGCGTGGTCAGGCCGGGCGGCAGCGACGTCTTGTTCTTCTTGAAGTCCCACTTGGTGTCGAACTGCGCGGTGTCGGCCAGCCACTCCTGGATGTAGGTGGGGCCGCCGGTGAGGTCCGGGTCGAAGGAGCGGGCGATGCCGTACGCGATCTCCTTGGAGGTGATCGGGCTGCCGTCCTCGAACTTCACCCCGTCCTTGATCGTGAATTCCCAGACCTTGCAGTCGTTGTTGACGTTCTTGCCCGGCGTCTCGGCCAGGTCGCCCACCAGGACCAGGCCGCCCTTGCCGTCGTCCTTCCACGTGGTCAGGTAGCGGCTGAAGAGCGGGTTGGCCATCAGACCGGCGAACGAGTACGTCCGCTGCGGGTCCAGGTGGGAGATGGGGGTCTCCCGGATGATGGTGAACGTGCCGCCCTTGGCCGCGCCCTCCACCTCGGCCGCCGGTCCCTGCGACTCCTTGGGGTCGGTCGCGATGACCCCGGTCTGCTGCCGGTTCGCGTCCACCTTGGTGCCCTCGCCCGTGTTCTCCGAGCAGGCGCCCAGCCCCACAATCAGTGCGATGGCGCCGCCGACGGCGGCCGCTGCGCGTGGTCGCATGTCCTACCTCCTCCACCCGTACGCCTGGCGCATCCGCCGACGTCCCGAGGATCGTAAAGAAGAAAAACTACGAGTTGTGTAACAGTTCTCGATAAATTTCGTCGGACCGGCTGGTCAGCCGAGCCGTACCCGGGGGTCGATCACCGCGTAGAGCAGATCCACCACCATGTTGGCGAGCACCACGAAGACCGCCGCGATCAGCACGGTCGCCATGATGGTCGGCAGGTCACCGGAGCGGACCGCGTCCACCGCGGTCCGACCCATCCCGTTCAGGCCGAACGTCGTCTCGGTGATCACGGTGCCGCCGAGCGCCCCGCCCACGTCCAGGCCGGCGATGGTCACCACCGGCGTGATCGCGGCCCGCAGCGCGTGTCGCCCGTAGACCTGCGACTTGGCCAGGCCCTTGGCGCGGGCGGTGCGGACGAAGTCCTCCGACAGCGTCTCCAACATCTGCGCCCGGGACAGCCGGGCGTAGATGGCGGAGAAGAGGAAGGCCAGCGCCAACCAGGCCAGCACCAACCCGCTCGTCCATTTCAGCGGGTCGTCGAAGAGCGAGGTGTAGCTCGGTACCGGGAGCAGGCGCAGGTTGTAGACGAACACGATGAGCAGCACCGCGCCGACGAAGTAGAGCTGCAACGAGGCGCCGGTGAGCGAGAAGCCGATCGCCGCCCGGTCCAGCCAGCTGCCCCGGCGCAGCGCGGAGAGCATGCCCAGGCCGACGCCGAGCAGCAGCCACAGGATCGCCGCCGGGATGACGATGCTCAGCGTCACCGGCAGCACCCGGGCGATGGTGTCCGAGACCGCCTCGTTGGAGACGTACGACCAGCCGAGGCAGGGCGCGTCGCACCGGCCGCCCTGGGCGCTGCCCAGGTCCCGCCCGGTGACGATGCCCTTCATGTAGCCGGCGTACTGGCTGATCAGCGGGTCGTTCAGGCCCAGCTCCTGGCGGACCCGTTCCAGCCGCTCGGGGTTGCAGTTCTTCGGACACATGCCGGTGACCGGGTCGCGCGGCAGCGCGAAGAACATCAGGAAGCTCAGCACGCTGACCGCGAAGAGCGTGAGCGCGGCCGAGAGCAGCCGGCGGATGAGGAAACGCGTCATGGGCCGGCCTCCTACCGGGACGACTTCGGGTCGAGCGCGTCGCGCAGCGCGTCGCCGAAGAGGTTGAAGGCGAACACGAGCGCGAAGATCGTGATGCCGGGGAAGAAGACGTACGCCGGGTCGGTCTGCAGGTAGTCGAGACTGCGGTAGATCATCCGCCCGAAGCTCGGCGTCGCGTCGGTGAGCCCGACACCGATGAACGACAGCGCCGCCTCACTGGTGATGTACTGCGGCACCGCCAGCGAGAAGGCGACCAGGATCGGCGCCCACACGTTCGGCAGCAACTGGCGGAACAGCATGTGCCCCAGCCCGGCCCCGCTGGCCCGGGCCGCCTCCACGAACTCGCGCTCGCGCAGCGCGATGATCTGACCCCGGACCAGGCGGGCGGTACTGGTCCAGCCGAACAACGCGAAGATCGCGATGAGCACGCCGATCTGGAAGGACGCCGGGACGGCCTCCCGCTGGCCGTAGAAGCGCAGCGCGACGGTCGGCATCAGCGCCAGCGCGATGATCAGGAACGGCATGGCCAGGGTCAGGTCGGTGATCCAGTTGATCACCGAGTCCAGCCAGCCGCCGAGATAGCCGGCGAGCGTACCGAGCGTCACGCCGATGACGGCGGTCAGCACGGCGGCGGCGAACGCGATGAACAGCGACGTCCGCAGTCCGTGGACCATCCGGATGAAGATGTCCCGACCCAGTCCGGGCTCCAGCCCGAACCAGTGGTCACCGGTGACGCCGCCGGCGTATCCCAGCGGCATGCCGTAGCCGTCGAGGCGGCTCTGGAACTGCTCCTTCGGCCCCACCCCGTACAACGCCTCGATCAGCGGCACGGCCAGCGCGACAAGTACGAAGAAGACCAGCAGGGCGCCGCTGACCAGGGCGGTGCGGTCACGCCGGAGCCGCGCCAGCGCGAGTTGGCCGGGTGACCGGCCGACGAACTCCTTGTCCCGGCGCTCGTCGCCGTCGTCGGGCGACTCGATCTCCGCGAGCGCCACACCCTCGACCGGGGACAGACTCATTCCGCCACCTCCTTCAGTTCCGGGGTGTCGCCGCCACGGACCACCGCCGGCTCGACGGCGGCGCCGCGGTTGGCCGTCGCCGGCGCGACCGCATCGCCACCGCCGACCGTCACCGGTTCGGCGGCGTCCACCGGTCCGCCTTCGGGGTGGTGGCAGGCGGTGAGTTGGGTGCCGTCGTTGCGGGTGACGAGGGCGGGTTCTTCGGTGGCGCAGCGGTCGGTGGCTTTCCAGCAGCGGG
>NZ_CADEAU010000221.1 GCF_902825405.1 Micromonospora maritima
GCCGCCGAGGCCGCCGTCCACCCGGCGCCGTCCACCCGGAGCCGGGTGACCCGTCCCGCCCCGGTGCTCGGTCACCCGACCGTCCATCCGCTCTCGCCGGCACCCCGGCCCCGCTCCCTGGCCGACGTCACGTCCCGCTCCGACATCGCGTCCTCCGCGGGCGTCGTGTCCCCGCCGTCGCCGTCGCCGTCGCCGTCGCCGTCGACCGTGGCGGTGCCGTCGCGGTCGCCGTCGCCGTCACTGTCGGCCGTGGCGGTGCCGTCGCCGTCGCTGTCGGCCGTGGTCGAGCCGTCGCTGTCGCTGTCGGCCGTGGTCGAGCCGTCGCTGTCGCTGTCGGCCGTGGTCGAACCGTTGGCGGTGGCTGGTGCGCAGTCCCCTTCCGGCTCGCCGGCGGTGGCAGGTGCGCCGCCGATCACCGGCACCCCGTCCAGCGGGCCGGATCTCGACCTGGCCGCCTGACCACTCCGCCGCCGCGCCCTCCGCGCTCACCCTCCCGCCGACGAACGGCACGCGCCTCACTCGCCCCGCACCCGTCCCGCCCCAGGAGATCGATCTTCCACTCCTCAGGACACCCACAGATCTTGGTACGAAACGGCCCCCAGAGGGGCCTCCGCGTACCAAGATCTCGGGCATTCATGGGTGAGCGGAGTGGCGCGACCCGGACGGCCGAGGCAGGAAGGCTGCCTCCCGCCCCCGTGGTTCCCGCCCCGGGGCTCGCCTCGTTGATCAAGGAGTTTGCGTCGGCGTTCGGCCCGGAACTCGACGCGAACTCCTTGATCAACGCGGGGAGGGGGTGACGCGGGAGGGAGAGGGAGACGCGATACGGTCGCGATGGGACTTGTTCAGTCGCGATGTATCGCGTTATGGTTTCCTCGGGATCGGGCGTGCCCTGGGCGGCGCGCGACGAAGGGGAGGAACCATGGCCAGCTGGACGGTCGACAGCCCACGGCGGCTCACCCTGGACGAGCCGGTCACCCGGCTGGAGGTCCGGTTGGTCAGTGGCCGGCTCAACGTGGTCGCCACCGACGGCCCGGCCCGGGTCGACGTCACCCGGATCAGTCGCCGGCCGCTCGTGGTCGAGCTGCGCGACGGCCGGCTGACCGTCCGGCACGAGCGGACCACCCGCTGGCCGGGTGTGCTCTGGTGGCTGGGTCAGCTGCGCCGCCGCTACCGCGCCGAGGTGTCGGTGGCGGTGCCGGCCGAGGCGCTGGCCGACCTGCACCTGGTCGACGGCGCGCTGGTCGCCTCCGGGCTGCGTCGCGACACCCGGGTCGACGTCACCTCCGGCCAGGTCACCCTGATGGGGCTGCGCGGCCGCACCACCGCCAAGGTCGTCTCCGGCCCGGTGGAGGCGCTCGGCATCGGCGGCGACCTCGACCTGGAGACCGTCTCCGGCGAGCTGATCCTGGCCGACAGCGCGCCCGAGCGGGTCCGCGCCCACGCGGTCTCCGGCTCGATCACCTGCGACCTGGACAACCCGCGCGGCAGTGAGATCCGGCTCAGCGCCATCTCCGGCAGCATCACCGTGCGGGTCCGCGAGGACAGCGACCTCAGCGTGCACCTGCACACCACCTCCGGCCGGATCACCAGCGGCTTCCCGCAGATCTGCGGCGGCCAGCACGGCTTCGGCGCGGTCAAGGACAGTCACGGGGTGCTCGGCGGGGGCGCCGGTAAGCTCTGGGCGTCCGCGACGTCCGGCAGCATCGCGCTGCTGGCCCGCCCGGTCGTGGACGCCGACGACGTGGAGGACCTGCCGTGACCGCCGTGTTCAGCCACGGGCGGCTCCGGCTCTACCTGCTCAAGCTCCTCGACGACGGGCCCAAGCACGGCTACGAGCTGATCCGCCTGCTGGAGGAGCGTTTCCTCGGCCTCTACGCGCCCAGCGCCGGCACCATCTATCCCCGGCTCCAGCGGCTGGAGGTGGAGGGCCTGGTGACCCACACCGCGGCGGGTGGGCGCAAGGTCTACCAGATCACCGACGCCGGGCGGGCCGAACTGCGGCAGCGCGCCGACGAGCTGAGCACGCTGGAGGCCGACATCAGCGCCTCCGTCGAGGACCTCTCCGCGCTGGCCGGTGAGATCCGCACCGAGGTACGCGGCTCCACCCGCGACCTGAAACGGGAGCTGCGCGAGGTGACCCGGCAGACCCGCCAGGGTCGCTGGACGCCGCCCCCGCCCCCGCGCGCGGGCGGCAACGGGACCCCGCCCGGGCCGGCCGGATCGCCGCTGCTGGCCGAGTTCGACCAGCGGCTGGCCGCGTTCACGGTCGAGGTGGGCGCGCTGGTCCGGGCCGGGCGGCTCAGCGACAACCAGCTCCGCACCGCGATCCGGCTGCTCGACGGCGCGCTCGACGGGCTGCGACGACTGCTCCGCTGAGGCTCACAGGTTGTTTCCAGGTGGCACCCAGCGCGACCGCAGCCGGAGCACGGATGATGGGAGCCATGGCGGCTACCCAGACCGAGGCCCGACTGCTCGTCGTCGAGGACGATCCCAACATCCTCGAACTGCTCTCCGCGAGCCTGCGCTTCGCCGGCTTCGACGTGGCGACGGCGACCAGCGGCAGCGCCGCGCTGCACGCCGCCAAGGACCACCGGCCCGACCTGGTGGTGCTCGACGTGATGCTGCCGGACCTGGACGGCTTCGAGGTCATCCGGATGCTGCGCGAGGGCGGCACGCGTACCCCGGTGGTGTTCCTGACCGCACGGGACGCCACCGACGACAAGATCCGTGGGCTGACCCTGGGCGGCGACGACTACGTCACCAAGCCGTTCAGCCTGGAGGAGCTGACCGCCCGGATCCGGGCCGTGCTGCGACGCACCGCGACCGGCGAGCACGCGCCGTCCCGGCTCACCTTCGCCGACCTGGAGCTGGACGAGGAGACCCACGAGGTGCACCGGGCCGGCCAGCGGGTGCAGCTGTCGCCGACCGAGTTCAAGCTGTTGCGCTACCTGATGCTCAACGCCAACCGGGTGCTCAGCAAGGCGCAGATCCTCGACCACGTCTGGAACTACGACTTCCGCGGTGACGACAACATCGTCGAGTCCTACATCTCCTACCTGCGGCGCAAGGTCGACAACACCCAGCCCCGGCTGATCCACACCCTGCGCGGGGTGGGCTACGTGCTCCGCAAGCCGGCGGCGTGAGCGCCGTCCACGACGCGAAGGGCTGGCTGCGCGGGATCCCGCTGCGGCTCAAGCTGGTCACCGCCGTGTTGGCACTGGTCGGCGGGGCACTGCTGGTCATCAGCGTCTCCACCGCCTACTTTTTGCACGACTATCTGGTGGGGCGGATAGACGGCGAACTGAACGACCAGCTCGACCGGGGCGTGACCGTCAGTCAGGAGAATCTGAGCACGCTTCCCACCGACTACCTGGTCGCCCAGTGGAACAGCACCGTCCGGCAGGGCAAGGTGGCACGCGACCGCGCGCTCGACGACCAGGACCTGCCGGCGGGCATCAGCAAACAGAGCTGGTACGACGAGCACGCCAACGGGGAAGCGTTCACCGACGACGGCGCGGACAAGCGGGTCCGGTGGCGGTTGATGGTGCGGCAGGACGGCGAGGACTCGTACCGGGTCGTCGGGCAGAACCTCGATGACGTCGATCTCTCCGTCCGGCAGCTGCTCTGGATAGACCTGCTGGTCGGCGGCGCGGTGCTGATCATCCTGGCGGCGGTGGGCGCGGGCATCGTGCGTACCAGCCTCAAGCCCCTGGTGGAGATCGAGCGGACCGCGGCGGCCATCGCCGGCGGGGACCTGACCCGGCGGGTGCCCGACCCGGAGGAGGGACGGGCCTGCCCGACCTCCGAGCTGGGCCGGCTCTCCCGGGCGTTGAACGCGATGCTGGCCCAGATCGAGGCCGCGTTCACCGCGCGGGCCGCCTCCGAGGCGGCGGCGCGCAGCGCCGAGATGGGCGCCCGGGACGCGGCCGCCTCGGCGCAGGCGTCGGAGGGGCGGGCGCGCCGCTCGGAGGAGCGGATGCGGCAGTTCATCGCGGACGCCTCGCACGAGCTGCGGACGCCGCTGACCACCATCCGGGGCTTCGCGGAGCTGTACCGGCAGGGCGCGGCGCGGGAGCCGGAGCAGACCGCCGACCTGCTGCGCCGCATCGAGGACGAGGCGTCCCGGATGGGGCTGCTGGTCGAGGACCTGCTGCTGCTGGCCCGGATGGACCGGGAGCGACCGATCGCGCTGGCCCCGGTGGAGCTGCCGGTGCTGGCCTCGGACGCGGTGGAGGCGGCCCGGGTGGTGGACCCGGACCGGCGGATCGAGCTGGAGCGGGAACCGGGTTCCGGGCCGCTGGTGGTGCTCGGTGACGACGCCCGGCTGCGTCAGGTGATCGGCAACCTGATGACCAACGCGCTCACCCACACGCCGTCGGACGCCGCGGTGACCCTGCGGCTGCGGGCGGAGACCGGCAACGTCGCCGTGGTGGAGGTCGCGGACACCGGACCCGGCCTGACCCCGGAGCAGGCCGAACGGGTCTTCGAGCGGTTCTACCGGGTGGACGCCGCCCGGACCCGGCGGGCCGGCGGGCCGACCAGCACCGGGCTCGGCCTGGCCATCGTGGCCGCGCTGGTGACGGCGCACCACGGCACGGTCGAGGCGGCCGAGACGCCGGGTGGGGGCGCCACGTTCCGGGTGAGGCTGCCGCTGCTGCCGGAGTCGCCGGAGCCGGGCGAGTGACTTACAGAAAACATTCAGGCGGATTCCAGGCTGGTGACAGTGCCACGGGGAAAGCTGGTGTCATGACCGAGCACGAGACCGATCCGCAGCGGTCGCCGGCCCCCGCCGACGCCGAGCCGTCGCACCACACCGCCGAGCTGCCCCGCGTCGAGAGCGGGACGTCGGACTCCACCGCCACCCCGGCCGCCGCGCCGGTTCCGGCCGACTCCCCGGCCGCCGGAACCGCCGCCCACGCCGCCTCTCCCGGCCCGTCCGACCCGGCCGCCCACGGCGGCCAGGGCACCCACGCCGGCTCGCCGGGCAACCCGTACGGGCCGCCCGCCGCGACGCCGTACCAGGTCTCCGGGCAGCCGCAGCAGCCCTATCCCTGGTACGGGGGACAGCACCAGGGCGGCTGGGCGCAGCAGGGCGGCAGCGGCTACCCGTCGCCGCACTCCGGTGGCCCGGTGCCGACGTACCAGGCCCAGGCGCACCAGCAGTATCCGCACCAGGCCGGGCAGCCGGTCCCGCCGTGGGGCCCGCAGCAGCCGGCGCGGCCGAGCCGGGCCGGCAAGTTCGTCGGCGCGGGCGCCCTGGCGCTGGCCCTGATGCTCGGCTCGGGCGTGGCCGGTGGCGCGCTGGCCCTCGCGCTCGACGACGGTGGCGGCGTCACCCGCACCTACTCCGCCGCCCCGGTGATCAACAGCGCCGACCTGCCCAAGATCGCGGCTGCGGTCCAGGACAGCATCGTCACGATCATGACGAGCAGCGGTGAGGGCTCCGGGGTGATCCTCAGCGCCGACGGGTACGTGCTGACCAACAACCACGTGGTCGCCTCCGCCGGCGGGGACACGGTCAAGGTGGTCTTCGCCGACGGCAAGACCGCCACGGCGAAGATCGTCGGGACCGACCCGAAGACCGACCTCGCGGTGGTCCAGGCCAGCGGCGTGAGCAACCTGAAGGCGGCCAAGTTCGGCGACAGCGACGCCATGCAGGTCGGCGACCAGGTGCTCGCCCTGGGCAGCCCGCTCGGCCTCCAGGGCTCGGTGACCGCCGGCATCCTGAGCGCCCGCGACCGCACCATCGCCGCCGGCGAGGGCGGCCAGCAGCAGAACCCGCAGCAGGGCGCCAGCTCCATCTCCGGGCTGCTCCAGACCGACGCGCCGATCAACCCGGGCAACTCCGGCGGCGCGCTTGTCAACACCCGGGGCGAGGTGATCGGGATCAACACCGCGATCGCCACCGCCGGGCAGGGCAGCAACGGCAACATCGGCGTCGGCTTCGCCATCCCGAGCAACAAGGCCAAGGACGTGGCCGAGAAGCTCCAGCGGGGCGAGAAGGTCAGCCACCCGTCGCTGGGCGTCAGCGTGAACGCCGCCGAGGACGGCGGTGCCCTGGTCGCCGCCGTCACGCCGGGCAGCGCCGCCGAGAAGGCCGGGCTCCAGCGGGGCGACGTGATCACCAAGTTCGGCGACACGGTGGTCAACGACTCCAACGACCTGGTCGGCGCCGTGCAGGCCGGCAAGGTCGGCGACCGGGTGGAGGTCCAGTACAAGCGAAACGGATCGGCCGAGACGGCAACCGTGACGCTCGCCGAGACGTCATAGTCCTCGAGACCTGCCTCCCTCCGGGCGGCGGGTGACGGAGCCAAGGGGGTTGGCTCCGTCACCCGCCGCCCTTTTTCGTGCCTCACCCGGTCCGGGTGACCCGGGCTCACCCCCACCGGCGGCACCCTCGGGACATGACCACCACCGTCGCCGTACGCACCGACCAGGAGATCCAGCGGGACGTCCTCGCCGAGCTGGACTGGGACGCGCAGACCCGGCCCACCGAGATCGGCGTGACCGTCGCCGAAGGCGTGGTCACGCTCGCCGGCCAGGTGGACAGCTACGCCCGGCGGTGGGCGGCCGAGCGCTGCGCGCACCGGGTACGCGGGGTTCGGGCGGTCGCCAGCGAACTCGACGTCGACCTGCCCGCCACCGACCGGCGTACCGACGCCGACATCGCGATCGCGGCCAGCCGGGCGCTGGAGTGGGACAGCTTCGTGCCGGCCGAACGGCTGGACGTGACCGTCGCCGCCGGCTGGGTCATGCTCCGCGGCGAGGTGGAGTACGGGTTCCAGCGCCGGACCGCCGAGCGCGAACTGCGCCGGCTGCGCGGCGTACGCGGGGTGACCAACCTGGTCGAGGTGCGGCCGCCGACCCCGCCCAGCGACGAGCAGAACCGCCGTGACCTGCGCCGCCTGCTGGTCCGGCGGACCGGGACCGATCGCGTCGAGGTCCGGGTCGAGGGCGACACCGTGGTGCTGGCCGGCGTGGTGCGCGCCTGGTGGCAGCGGGAGGAGGCGGAACGGGCGGCCTGGGCCCTGCCCGGCGTACGGGAGGTGCACGTCGGGATCGTGGTGACCGCCTGAGCGTCGACCACCCGCCGTCGACGTCGGCCGATGGCCGGCGACGCTGCCGTTTACCGCCGGTCGGGTCGGGAACCCGGCGTCGATCGGGTACCACCGGGGACCAACGGGGAGGACTCGTGGCCGTGAACCAGCCGGACCGCGCGTGGGCCGGACCTCTCCGGATCGCGATGGTGGTGCCGCCGTGGCTCTCGGTGCCGCCACCCGGGTACGGCGGGCTGGAGACCCTGGTGGCCGGGCTCGTCGACGCGTTGGTCGACCGGGGGCACGCGGTGACGCTGGTCGGCGCCGGCACGGAGCACGGCACGACCGCCCGCTTCGTCTCGACCTGCCCCGACCTGCAGTACGACCGGCTCGGCGAGTCGCTGCCGGAGCTGGCCCACCTGGCCCACGTCGACCGTCTGGTGGACCCGGCCGACTTCGACCTGGTGCACGACCACACCACCATCGGCCCGATGGTGGCCGGTCGCCGCCGGGTCCCCACCGTGGCCACCGTGCACGGCAACCCGGTCGGGGAGTACGGCACGGTGCTCAGCAACACCGACCGGGGCGTGGGCCTGATCGCGATCTCGCACGCCCAGCGCCGGGCGAACCCGGGCCTGCCGTGGGTCGGCACGGTGCACAACGCGATGCCGTTGCGGGACATCCCGCGTAAGCGGTCGCCCGGGGCCGGGCCGGTGCTCTGGCTCGCCCGGTTCAGCCCGGACAAGGGCCCGGACCTGGCGAACCGGGCGTGCCGCGCGGCCGGGCTGCCGCTCACCCTGGCCGGCAAGTGCCACGAGCCGGCCGAGCGCCGCTACCTGGAACAGGTGGTCGAGCCGCTGCTGGACTCCGACGTCTCGCTCGTGGTGAACGCGGACCGCGAGGCCACGCTCCGGCTGCTGCTCGACGCCCGCTGCCTGATCATGCCGATCCAGTGGGCGGAGCCGTTCGGCATGGTGATGGTCGAGGCGATGGCGACCGGTACGCCGGTGGTGGCGCTGCGCCGGGGCGCGGTGCCGGAGCTGGTCCGACCCGGGATCACCGGGCTGGTCTGCGACCGCGCCGACGAGCTGCCGGCGGCGCTGCGGGCGGCGGCCGACCTGGACCCGGCGGACTGCGTCGCGCACGTCGCGGAGAACTTCTCGGTGGAGCGGATGGCCGCCGACCACGAGGCGGTGTACCGGGGTTTCCTGGCCGCCCGGGCCACCGCGGACCGCCCGCGCGCGGTCACCCCGGTCGGCGCCGGCTGACCCGTCAGGTGGGCCCGGTCAGCAGCCGTGCGGCGGCGGCGTCGAGCTGTCGGGCGTACCCGGGACTGATGCTCCCCTCGCGGCGGCGTTCGGCTATCTTGCCGCGGAGCCGGTCCACGGCGGCGGTCACCTCGCCCTCGTCGGCGGCGACCGCGTTGCGCAGCAGGTTGCGCAGGTCGACGCCGACGTCGCCGCGGATCTGGCCCTCCGCCAGCCCGGCCGCGATCAACCCGTCGACCCGCTCGGCCGCCTCGGCCGGGTCGTCGGCCGCGGCGGTCGGCCCGGCGGTGGCGGCCGGCGGCGTCGGTTCGGCGGACGGGGTGCCTGGCGTCTAGATCGGAAGAGCACACGTCTGAACTCCAGTCAC
>NZ_CADEAU010000222.1 GCF_902825405.1 Micromonospora maritima
GCCGCCGCCGGCAGCGACCACCCCGGCCGGCACCGACCATCCGCCGGGCCCGCCGACCGGCCGGCGGGCCGGCTGACGACCGGCTGCTACCGTGCCCCGGTGACCCCCCGGCGTCGCCGACTGGCGATCCTCCTGCGCCTGGCCGTGGTGTTCGGCGTGGTGGCCGGCATCGTGCTGACCGCGCTCGGCCCAGCCACGGTCACCGGCCTGCTGCCGTACTTCACCATCCAGAGCAACGTGGCGGTCGGCGTCTTCGCCGGCTACACCGCCTGGTGCGCGCTGCGCGAGCGGCCCGAGCCGCCGAGCGCGCTCAAGGGCGCGGTGACGCTCTACATCACCATCACCGGCACCGTCTACCACCTGGTGCTGGCGAACCCGGCCAGCCCCTTCGCCATGGTCCAGCCGCACCGGGAGCCGGGCGAGTGGTGGGGCAACCAGTTCCTGCACACCGTGGTGCCGCTGCTCGCGGTCGCCGACTGGGCGCTGTTCGACAGGCGCGGCCGGCTGCGTCCCCGGTACGCCGCCTGGTGGCTGGTCTTCCCGCTGGCGTACCTCGGGTTCGCGTTGGTGCGCGGGCTGGTCGTGCGCCGCTACCCGTACCCGTTCCTGGACGCGGGACAGCTCGGCTACGACGGCGTCGGGGTCAGCGCGGTCGGGTTCGCCGTCGCGTTCTGGCTGTTGGGCCTGCTCTTCGTGAGCGTCGACCGGCTGCTCGCCCGACGTCGGGGCGCCGGCCCGGCGCAGCCGACTCCCGACCCGGCGGAACGGCCCGACCCGGCGGCACGGCCCGACCCGGCGGCACGGCAGCCCACCGGGTCCGGCTGAGCGGCAGCCGTCAGGCGACGCCGCCGACGTCCGCCGCGCCGGCCCGGATCCGCCGGCCCACGCCCCGCTCCCGGCCGAACGAGTCCGTCCGTCCCCAGCGACCGGGCACGTCGAGCAGCTCGATCCGGCCGTAGCCGGTCGGGATCGCGGGGTCGACCAGGAGGTTCTCCCCGCACGGGCGCAGCCCGAGCATCGTCGAGAGCAGCATCAGCAGGCCGCCGGAGGCCCACGACTGGGGGCGGCCCGCAGCCGGCAGCTGAACCGGGTACCTGGTGAGCGCGCGCGGGTAGCCGGCGATCACCTCCGGGACCGATCCGCCGAGCGTCTCGGCCGCCGCGAACACGCCGGCGGCGATCTGAGCCGCCTCCGCGTCGAAGCCGTACCGGCGCAGGCCGGCCGCGACGAGCGCGTTGTCCGACGGCCAGACCGCGCCGAGGTGCGCGCCGACCGGGTTGTACGGCCGCTGGCCGTCGGCGTAGGTGCGGACGCCCCAGCCGGAGAAGAGGTCCGGCCCGCACAGGTGCGCGGCCAGCGCGTCGGCCCGGTCCGGCTCGACGATGCCGCTCCACAGCAGGTGCCCGAGAGCGGAGGTGAGCGCGTCCACCGGCTCGCCGTCCGGGGTGAGGGCCAGCGCGTAGTAGCCCCGCTGCGGCAGCCAGAAGTCCCGGTTGAACCGCTCGCGCAGGCACGCCGCGTCGGCCTCCAACCGCTCGGCGTACTCCCGGTCGTCCCAGAACTCCCGGGCCAGCCGGGCGCCCCGGATCCGCGCGTCGTACGCGTACCCCTGGAGTTCGCAGGTGGCCCGGGGGAACGGGGGCACCACGCCGGTGCGGTCGACGATCGCGTGCGGCGAGTTCCGCCAGGTCTGGTTCGCCACCCCGTTGACCGTGTTGCGCGGCTGGTAGCGCAGGTAGCCGTCGCCGTACGGGTCGCCGTAGTCGGTCAGCCAGTCCAGCGCCATCCGGGCCGGGTGGCGCAGCTGGCGGACCAGGTCGGCGTCGCCGGTCCAGCGCTCGTACTCGTCGAGCAGCACGACGAAGAGCGGGGTGGTGTCGGCGGCGCCGTAGTAGAGCGCGGTGGGCTGCTCGTCGAACGCGGCCGCCTCGCCGTACCGCAGCTCGCTGAGGATCTTGCCGGGTTCCTCGTCGTGGTAGTCGTCGAGCTGGCCGCCCTGCAGCAGCGCGAGCATACGCAGCGTGGCCGGCGTCAGCTCGGGCGTGAACGCCAGCGTCTCCAGGCAGGTGACCAGGGCGTCGCGGCCGTAGAGCGTCATCGCCCAGGGCAACCCGCCGACCGGCACCCGGTCGGTGTACGACAGCGGCGTGTAACGCAGCGCGGCCAGGTCGGCCAACGCCTGCCGGTAGGCGGCGCCGAGGGCCTTGCGGTCGGCGACGAGGTGCGGTGCCTGGTCGAACCAGTGCGCGAGGTCCGCGCGCATGTCGTCGTGGACCCGCTTGCGGTGGGACTCGAGGTCGGCACGCAGGTCGCGTCCGCCGGCGCCGTGGATGACCATGGCGACGTGCAGGTCGGTGTGCCACTCGCCGTTCGGCTCGACCCGGATCCGGAACGTCATCCCGCGCCCGTCGACCTCCACCGGCACGGTGCTGGTGACGTCCGTCTCCCGGGTGAACCGGTCGCGCTGGTAGCGGATCCGCAGCTGGCGCCGGTCGGTGTCGGCGACGACGACCGGCTCGCGCGACGCGGGTCGCAGGATCTCGGCGGTGTCGGCGAAGTCGCTGCCGATCTCCATCCGCACGGTGAACTCGGCGGGCTCGGCGGTGTGGTTCAGCACCGTGATCCGCTCGTGGAACGCCTCGTCGATGGAGCGGTGCCGGATCACCGAGACGTCCGCGTCCACGTAGTGGCTGGCGGCGCCGGGGACGAGCACGAAGCGGGTCTCGAAGTAGGTCAGCTCGTCCCGGGACAAGGCGTGCAGCCGCTCGCCGTCGATGGTGAGCACCCACCGGGACAGGAACCGGGTGTCGAAGGAGAACAGGCCGATCGGGGCGGCCGGGTCGGGCTCCATGTCGCCCTGCGCGTCGCTCATCGCGAAGGCGTTGCCGGCGAGCACGTTGACCAGTTCCTGCCTCATCGCGCCACCGGCCGGTGGGGGGAGCCGGCCACGTCCCGGGGGTGCCGGGCGTCCGGCGGGCCGGGGAAGAGCCGGCGCAGTGTCAGCAGCAGTTTCAGGTCGCCCTGCACGGTGAGGTCGTTGCGCAGCAGCGCGGCGGCCGGGTGCAGGCGTCCGGTAGCCATCCGGTCGAAGACCTCCCGGTCGGCGCGGACGACCAGGTCCGCCTCCTCGGCCAGGCGGTCCACCCGGACGTCCTGCCGGTCGATGGTCAGGTACCAGTGGTCGGTGTGACCACCGTCCCGCAGGTCCAGGCGGATCGTTCCCGAGGTGGTCTCGGGCAGCTCCGGGTGCCGGCCGGCCGCTCCTCGGGCCAGGTGCTCCGCGGCGGAGACGCTCATCCGGTCCTCCTCGTCGTGCCGTCCCCGCAGGGTCCCCGGGGGCGGGGTGAGGCGAACTCACCCGATCCGGGTGAGCCGGGTGTCCGCACCGGGTACCGGACGGTCATGTGGACGACCGGGGACGCCACCGCCGACCGGGTGCTGCTCGCGCTGCTGACCATGCAGCGGGAGTCCTGGGAGCAGGGGATCACCGGCCAGGCGCTGCTCGACCTCGGCCTGCCCGAGGCGGCGGTGCTGGTCGCCGACGCGGCGGTGACCCGCCGGCGACCGGACGGTCGGCTCGGCGAGTCGCCCGGCTCGGTGGGCGCGGTGAACGGCGCCGCCTGCGGCGAGGTGGTCCGGCACGCCGCCACCGTCACCGGGGACCCGAGGTACGCCGACGCGCTGCACGCGCAGCTCGACTGGCTGGCGCGCCGGGCGCCCCGGGCCACCGACGGCACGCTGTTCCACCTGCTCGACGGCCGGCAGGTGTGGGCCGACACGATCTACATGACGGTGCCGCTGCTGGCCCTGACCGGTCACCCGGAGCTGGCCGCCGCGCAGGTCGACGGGCACCGTCGGCGGCTGCACGACCCCCGCACCGGCCTGTACGCGGCCCGCTGGGACGAGGACCGGGACGAGCTGGACCGCCCGGAGCCCTGGGGCACCGGCAACGGCTGGGTGGTCGCCGGGATCGCCCGGGCGCTGCGCCCCGGGGCGGACTGGCCGGCCGGGCTCCGCGCCGAGCTGGCCGGGCACGCCGAGGAGGTGCTCACCGCCTGCCTGGCGTACCGGACCGACGACGGGCTCTTCCCCGACGTGCTCGACGACCCGGGCACGTTCCGCGAGGCCAACACGGCCCAACTGCTCGGGTACGCGGCGCTCACCGGGGTGGCCGACGGCTGGCTGTCGCGGTCGTGGCTCGACGTGGGGGCGGACCTGCTGGCCGCCGCCGCCCGTCGCGTCGACGGGTGCGGGCGGGTGACCGGGGCCAGCGGGGCACCGGACTTCGCCGGCCCCGGCACCTCCCCCGAGGCGCAGGCCTGTCACCTGCTCGGGCACGCCGCGCTGCGCCGCGCCCGGGACGCGGTCAGTCCCGGATGAGCCCGCGCACGTACGCGGCCTGACCGACGTGCTGGAGATCGTCGTCGAGCACGCTGACCAGCCGCACGCCGAGGGTGACCGGCGGGTCCCAGTTCTCGTCCACCACCCGGTCCAGATCGCCCGGCCCCAACCCGCGCAGGTACGCCAGGCTGCGGTCGACCACCGCGCGGTGGTAGTCGAGCAGCACGCCGCCGTCGTCCGGTCGGACCGCGGCGATCTGCTCCGGGCCGTGGCCGTAGCCGGTGTCGTCCGGGTCGGGACGTAGGCCGCACCGCCGCGCCCAGTCCCCGCCGGCCCAGAGCTGCTCCTCGCCCATCACGTCGGCGAGGTGGTGGTCCTGGATCCGGGTCAGGTGCCAGACCAGCCAGCCGACCGGGTTCGCCCCGTCCGCCGGGGCCTGCCGCAGTTGCTCCGGGTCGAGCCCGTCGAGCGCGCCGGCGACCAGGTCGGGCAGCCGCCCGTACCCCTCGGTCAGCAGATCGTTGACGTCCACGTGGCCTCACTCCCCCACCGTCTCGTACCGTCCCCCGGGGCAGTACCGCCCAGCGGGCGGGGCAAACCTCGGCTCTAGGGTGATCGGGTGGTCGCGGCGCTGGAGCTGTATCTCGACACCGACGCCACCCGGCGGGTCCGGGTGCTGTGGGACCTGCTGGAGTCCGAGGGTGTGCCGAGCATGCGCTCGCTGCTGGCCCAGCGGCACCGTCCGCACGTCTCGCTGGCGGTCGCGCCCCGACTGGACCCGCGGCAGGTGGCCGAGGCGCTCGCCGGGACGGTGGTCGCCGCGCCGCTGCGGCTGGAGTTCCAGCACGCCGGCCAGTTCGTCGGACGCGTGCTGTGGCTCGGGCCGGCGCCGACACCCGAGCTGCTGGCCCACCACGCGGACGTGCACGAGCGGCTGGCCCGGGCCGGGGTCGGCGTGGTGGAGCACTACCGGCCGGGACGCTGGGTACCGCACTGCACGCTCTCCATGCGGGTGCCGAACCCGCTGATGGGCGCCGCGGTGCGCCGCTGCCTGGAGGTGCTTCCGCTGACCGCCACCGTGGTCGGCGCCGCGGTCACCGACCACGCCCGGGACATCTCCCACCCGCTGCCCTGACCGCGACGGCCGGCCGCCCGCCACGGGGCCTAGACTGGGCGAATGAGGTGCAGCCGGTGACCGGCGGAGACGTGACGGGCCCGGGCTACGGCCACGGCTGCCTCGCGTACGCCGACCCGGCCGTGCGGCACGCGCTGGAGGTCGAGCAGGTCACCGCCGGGCTCGCCGCCGGCGAGCAGGTCTGGCTGGTCGGTCCGGAGGAGCCCGAGGTGGTCACCGGACGGCTGGCGTCGGTGCCCGGGTTCGCCGCCGCCCGGTGTCGCGGCGACGTGCGGCTGCTGTCGGTGGGCCAGGCCTACCGGCACGACGAGGTGGCCGATCCCGGGGAGCAGGTCCGGGCGTACGTGCGGGCCACCACCGAGGCGCTCACCGCGGGTTACACGGGCCTGCGGGTGGTCGCGGAGGCGACCGGCCTGGTGCGCACCGCCGCCCAGCGGGACGCCTTCGCCCGCTACGAGCACCGCATCGACCACTGGATGCGGCACCGGCCGATGTCGGCGGTCTGCGCCTACGACCGGCGGGTGCTCGACGACGCGGCGATCGCCGAGCTGGCCTGCATGCACGCGCAGACCAACGCCGAGGTGCTGTTCCGGCTGCACGCCGGTGGCGACGACGCGGCGGTGGCCCTCGGCGGCGAGCTGGACCCGTCCAACCACCGGCTCTTCGCCACCGCGCTGGAGCGGGCCGACCCGCGACCGGTGGCGGGCCGGCTGGTGTTCGACGCGTCCCACCTGCGCTTCGTCGACCACCGCAGCCTGCTGCACCTGCGCGACCATGCCCGCCGTCGGGACGCGGTGGCGGTGCTGCGCACCCGCTACCGGGCCCCGGCCCGGCTGGTGGAGCTGCTGGGTCTGACCGGCCTCCTGGTGGAGGTGGTCCGATGAGGACCGGCGCCGGCGCGGGCCACACCGGCTACGTCCACGAGGCGCTGCTCTACGACTCCGACGACGAGTTGCTCGCCGTGGTGCTGCCGTTCCTGCTCGGCGGGATCGAGGCCGGCGAGCTCACCGCGGTGAGCCTGGACGTGCGCAACGCCGAGCTGGTGCGGCGCGCGTTGCCCGCCGGCACCGAGGTCACCTTCCTGCCGGGCGGCGACGTCTACGCCCGACCCACCGCCGCGATCCGCGCCTACCGGGAGCTGTTCGCCTCGTTCGCGGCCACCGGCACGTCGCAGATCCGGATGGTCGGCGAGCTGCCGCCGCTGCTGCTCGGCGCGACCTGGGACGCGTGGGCCCGCTACGAGTCGGCGATCAACCACGTCTACGACGACTTCCCGCTCTGGGGTCTGTGCGCCTACGACCGCCGGGTGGCGCCGCCGCACGTGCTGGCCGACGTGGCCCGCACCCATCCCCGACTCGCCCTGTCCGACGGCCGACACGAGCCGACCGACGTCTACACCGAACCCGCGACCTATCTGGCCGAGTGCCGTCCCGCGCCGCTCGACCCGGTGCAGCACACGGTCCCGGTGGTCGAGCTGGTCGACCTGACCCCCGCCCAGGCCCGGGACGCGGTCCGGGCCGCCGACGCCGGCCGGCTCCCGCCCGACGACCTCGACGACCTGGTGATCGCCGTGAGCGAGGTGGTCAGCAACGCGCTGCGGCACGGCACGGCGCCGGTGTGCCTGCGGCTGTGGCGCGCGCCCGACCGGATGGTGGTGACCGTGCACGACCGCGGTCCCGGCCCGAAGGACCCGTACGCCGGGCTGCTGCCGGCGGGCGACGGCAGCGAGGGCGGCCTGGGCCTGTGGATCAGCCACCAGAGCTGTCATCACGTGACGCACCACCGGGACGCCGACGGGTTCACCATCCGCCTGACGGTCGGGAATCCACACTTCCCGGTCTGACTGGCGGATCAGGGGCGGGGCGGGGCGAGGCCCGCGCGCGGACGCGGTACCGTAGCGCCTCATCGTGCCCTGCGGCCTGGCGCTGGCGAACCCACGGAGGATGGCGCATGTCCAACGGTGAGGAACCGTTCGCACCCCACGACGACGTGTCCGCGCGCCCCCGGTTCGATCCGGCGCTGCGCGGCTACGACAAGCGTCAGGTGGACCGGTACGTCGAGCAGATGGACGGCGAGGTGAGCGCGCTGACCGCCGCCCGCGACCGGGCGTACGCGCAGGTGCGGGAGTTGACCGCGCAGGTGCAGCGGGCGCAGGCCGAGGCGGTCGAGCTGCGGGACCGCCCGACCGCGGTGGACCGGGCCTCGTTCCGCGACCTCGGGCCGATGGTCGACCAGATCCTCGACCTGGCCGAGAAGCAGGCCGGCCAGATCACCGAGATGGCCACCCGGCGCGCGGACGACGTCCAGGCGCAGGCGGAGAAGCTGCTCACCGCCGCCCAGGAGCAGGCCGCCCGGGAGCGACGCGAGCTGGACGAGGAGTTGTCCGCCCGCCGGGCCGAACAGGAGCGGGCGGACGAGGAGCGGCGGACCGCGGCGCAGGCGGAGCTGACCGCCGTGCGCGAGCTGGCGGAGAAGCTGCGCACCGAGGGTCAGGCCGCGCACGACCGGGCCCAGCAGGAGGCGAAGCGGCTCACCGAGCAGAGCGCCCAGCAGGTCGAGCAGGCCCGGTCCGCGTCCGAGGCGCTGGTGAAGGCGGCGCGCACCCAGATCCAGCAGGAGGTGCAGGCCACCCGCAGCAAGGCCCAGCAGGAGCTGGCCCAGTGGCAGGCCACCATGGCGCGTGAGCTGGACGAGCGGCGGGCCGCGGCCGAGCAGGAGCTGGCCGACCGGGCGAGCGCCGCCGAGCGGGACATCGCCGCCCTGGTCGCCGAGGCCCAGCAGTACGCCACCGAGGTGCGGGCGCGGGCCGACGAGGAGACCGTGGCGCACCAGGAGCAGCTCGCCACCGTGCAGCGGGAGGTCCAGCAGCGGCAGGAGGCGCTGGCCCAGCTGACGTCCGAGCTGGAGACCGTCGGCAAGCAGCTGGAGGAGACCCGCGGGGAGATCGCCACGATCGAGCGGGCCGGCGCGGAGCTGGAGGAGCGGTTGGTCGGCGTACGTCGGGACCTGGCCGCCGAGACCAAGCGGCTGGACGAGGCGCGACGCGCGGCGGAGCTGGCCGAGCAGCACGCCAAGGAGACCCGGGCCCGGGTGCAGCGGGAGGCCAAGCGCGTCGCCGACCTGGCCGCGGCGGCGGTGATGGCGGCCGCCGCGGGCGGCGGGGAGACCGCC
>NZ_CADEAU010000223.1 GCF_902825405.1 Micromonospora maritima
CTCGGCCGCGCGGGCCGCCCTGGCCGGGCGGATCGCCGCCTGGCTCACCACGCTCGCCGCCGCGCTGCACCTGGGCGCGGTGGTCACCCGGGGCCTCGCCGCCGAGCGGATGCCCTGGGGCAACATGTACGAGTTCGTGCTGACGGTCACCTGGATCGGGGTGGCTGCCTGGCTCGTGGTGCTCTGGAAGCAGCCGTCGCTGCGCCGGCTCGGGCTGTTCCTGACGCTGGTGATGGTGCTGCTGCTGGCGTTCGCCGAGCTGAAGCTCTACGTGCAGGTGCAGCCGCTGATGCCGGCGCTCCAGTCGTACTGGTTCATCATCCACGTGTCGACGATCATCTTCGCCTCGGGCATCTTCCTGCTGGGCGTGGTGCCCGCCGCCGCGTACCTGATGCGGGCCGGCTGGGAGCAGGGGCGGCGCAGCTTCCCGTACACCCTGGCCCGCCGGCTGCCGGCGGCGGCCGGCCTGGAGCGGCTGACCTTCACCCTGCACGCCTTCGCCTTCCCGATCTTCACCTTCGCGGTGATCGCCGGGGCGATCTGGGCCGAGGCGGCCTGGGGCCGGGCCTGGGGCTGGGACCCGAAGGAGACCTGGGCGTTCATCTCCTGGGTGGTCTACGCGGGCTACCTGCACGCCCGGGCGACGCCGAGCGTGCGGCGCAACGTGGCCACCTGGATCGCCATCGTGGGCTTCCTGACCGTGCTGATGAACCTGTTCGGGGTGAACTTCTTCTTCACCGGCCTGCACTCGTACGCCGGGGTCAACTGATCCGGCTCAGCACCTCGTCCACCCGCCGGGTGACCTGGTAGGCCACCTCGGGCAGGTCGGCCAGGTCGAGGCGGTCGGCCCGCAGCGCGAACTGGGCGTGCAGCTCGCGGGCCACCGCGTCCCGGATCTCGGCCTGGAGCGGGGTCAGGCCGTCCGGATCTCCCACCACGTACGCGTCGTCCATCCGTCCATTCGGCGCCCGCTCCGGACCGTCGGTCAAGGGGCGGAGGATTTCCTCACCCGCCGAACCAGCCGGGGACGTCGAGGCGGAACACGTCGGCCGGGACCATCCGGCGCAGGTCGTCCTCGATGGCGGTGACCCGGTCGACGCCGAGCGTGGCGGCCCACCGCCCGCGCAACTGGTCGAAGACGGCCGCGGAGCGGTGCAGCCCGTCGCGGCCCTTCGCCGTCACCCGGACCAGCTTGCGGCGCGCGTCCGCCGGGTCGTCGACCCGTTCCAGGTAGCCGAGCGCGACCAGCCGGTCCACCGTCTTCCCGGCGGCCTGCTTCGAAACGCCGAGGCGGTGCCCGAGGTCGGAGGCGGTGGTGCCGGCCGGGCCGACGGCCTGGAGCACGAAGCCGTGCGCCGGGCGCAGGTCGGGGTGCCCCTGGCGGGCCAGCTCGGCGTGCAGGTCGTCGACGAGCGTGCGGAAGCCGGCGAGCAGGAGCAGTGGCAGCGCGAAGCCGGGGCGGTCAGGCGTTGTCATGTTCGACAACCTCGTTTACTATTCCGTCAACCACGTTGACTATCTTACGAGAGGGGTCCTCCGATGTCCCACTTCACCGCGTACGAACTCGACACCGCGCCCGACGCCGCCCGCCCGGTGATGGCCGGCGTCCGCCGCGCCCTGGGCCACCTGCCCGCCGCCGTCGGCCTGATGGCCGGATCGCCCGAGCTGCTCAAGGGCTTCCTCGCCGCCAACGCCGCCTTCGAGGCCACCGACCTCGACCCCGTCGCGCGGGAGGTGGTCGTGCTGACCGTCGCCACCCGCAACGGCTGCCACCTCTGCGTGGCCATGCACACCGCCACGCTCATCCGGCACGGTGCCGCGCCCGAGCTGGTCGCGGCGCTGCGCGACGGGACGACGCTGCCCGAGCCGCGGCTGGAGGCGCTGCGCCGCTTCACCGTCGCCGTGCTCGACCACCGGGGTGCGGTCGGAGACGCCGAGCTGGACGCGCTGCTCGCCGCCGGCTGGCAGTCCCGGCACGCGCTCGACGTGGTGCTCGGCGTCGGCACGTACACCATCTCGACCTTCGCCAACCGGCTCACCGCCGCGCCGCTCGACGAACCCCTGACCCGGTACGCCTGGACGCCGGCCGCCTGAGTTGGGCGTCGCGCGCGTTGAGCCGGTGCAGATCCTCGACGGCGGTGTGGAGCACCCCGCGAGACAGACGCACCGGGCGATGCGGCTGTCCCCCTACTCGGTCAGGAGCGTCAGCCGGGCTGTGCCGCAGGGCCGCCCCGCAGGAAGGGCAGCAGCAGGGCGGCGAGCTTCGCCGGTCGTTCCTCGAAGAGCCAGTGGCCGCAGTCCTCGACCACCGCACCGGTGACCGAGTCGGCATAGCGGCGCACCTGCTCGGCCACCTGCCCGCCGAGGCTGGCCTGCGCGCCGATGGCGAGCACCGGCATCGGCAACTTCGTCCCCCGGTACGCCGCGTTGTCCGCGACGTCCTGTCCGAACGCCCGGAAGTAGCCGAAGCTGGCCCGCAGGTGCGCCTCGTCGCGCAGGTGACCGGCGTACTCCTCGATCTCGTCCGGGCCGAGGCTGCCCTTGTGGACCATGATGGAGTCGGTGAACCGGTCGACCCAGAGCGCCTCCCGGCCGGCGACGAGCCGCTCGGGCAGGCCGTTGGGGACGTTGAAGAAACCGAAGTTCCACACCGCCGGGCCGGCGGCGGTCAGCGCGGGAATCGTGTAGATGCTCTCATCGGGGATCGGCGCCTCGCTGAGCACCAGCCGGGCGACGGAGTCGGGGTGGGCGGCGGCATAGGCGTACGCGACCATGGTGCCCAGGTCGTGCCCGACCAGCCGGATCTCCTCGGCCAGGTCGAGCCCGGTCAGCAGCCGGTGCAGGTCGGCGGCGACCGTCTTCTTGTCGTACCCGCCGGGCGGGGCGTCGCTGTCACCGAAGCCGCGCAGGTCGGGAGCGATCACCTCGTACGACCGCGCCAGCTCCGGCAGCAGGTGCCGCCACATGCGCCAGCACTGCGGGTAGCCGTGCAGCAGCACCAGCGTGGGCCCCCGGCCGCCCCGGACGTAGTTCCAGGTCACCTCGCCGACCCGTACCCGCTGCTCGGTGAAGCCGGCCGGTACCCGTTCGCCGCCCATGCCACGGACTACCCGGCTGGCCTCCGTCCATGCGGCCGGGGTGTTAAGAGGGGGCCCCGCCTCTACCGCACGCGTTAAGAAGGGGCCCTTCCTTGCACCTCAGGGGGGTGGGGGAGGATGGAGGCATGGCGGCTCGTGGCTTCCCGTACAACGATCTCAAGGACTTCGTCGCGGCGCTGGAGCGCGCCGGGGAACTGCGGCGGGTGAGCGTCCCGGTCGACCCCACGCTGGAGATCAGCGAGGTGGTCACCCGGACCGTCCGCGACGGCGGGCCGGCGCTGCTGTTCGAGCGGCCCACCCGGGGCGAGATGCCTGTGGTGATCAACCTGTTCGGCACCGAGAAGCGGATGGCCATGGCGCTCGGCGTCGAGCGGCTCGACGAGATCGGCGAGCGGATCGGCGAGATGCTCAAGCCGGAGCTGCCGCAGGGCTTCGCCGGGATGATGGGCGGCCTCGGCAAGGTCATGCAGCTCAAGTCCATGCCGCCGAAGAAGGTGAAGACCGCCCCCTGCCAGCAGGTGGTCTACCGCGGCGACGACGTCGACCTGAACCGGCTGCCCGGGTTGCAGGTGTGGCCCGGCGACGGCGGCATCTTCCACAACTTCGGGCTGACCCACACCAAGCACCCGGAGACCGGCAAGCGCAACCTCGGGCTCTACCGGCTCCAGCAGCACTCGCGCAACACACTCGGGGTGCACTGGCAGATCCACAAGAACTCCACCGCGCACCACGCGGTCGCCGAACGGCTCGGGCAGCGGCTGCCGGTGGCCATCGCCATCGGCGCCGACCCGGCCGTCGCGTACTCCGCCAGCGCGCCGCTCCCGGCCGACATCGACGAATACCTGTTCGCCGGCTTCCTGCGGGGCGAGCGGGTCGAGATGGTCGACTGCCTGACCGTGCCGCTCCAGGTGCCGGCGCACGCGCAGATCGTGCTGGAGGGCTACCTGGAGCCCGGCGAGCGGCTGCCCGAGGGGCCGTTCGGCGACCACACCGGCTTCTACACGCCGGTGGAGCCGTTCCCGGTGCTGCACATCGAGTGCATGACCACCCAGCGTGATCCCGTCTACCACTCGATCGTCACGTCGCAGCCGCCGCAGGAGGACCACGGCCTCGGCAAGGCCACCGAGCGGATCTTCGCGCCGCTGCTGCGCTTCCTCATCCCGGACATCGTCGACTACGACCTGCCCGCCGCCGGGGTCTTCCACAACTGCGCGATCGTGTCGATCCGCAAGCGCTACCCGAAGCACGCGCAGAAGGTGATGAACGCGATCTGGGGCGCGCACATGATGTCGCTGACCAAGCTGATCGTGATCGTCGACGAGGACTGCGACGTGCACGACTACAACGAGGTCGCCTTCCGCGCCTTCGGCAACGTCGACTACGCCCGCGACCTGCTGCTCACCGAGGGGCCCGTGGACCACCTGGACCACGCGTCCTACCAGCAGTTCTGGGGCGGCAAGGCGGGCGTCGACGCGACCCGCAAGCTGCCCGAGGAGGGCTACTCGCGGGGCTGGCCGGAGGAGATGCGGATGTCGCCCGAGGTGGTCTCGCTCGTCGACAAGCGCTGGAAGGAATACGGGATCCGATGACGGCGGCAGTCCAGGAGCGCCCGGGCCGGGTGTCGTCCTTTCTCAAGCTCGTCGCCATCGAGCACTCGGTCTTCGCGCTGCCGTTCGCGTACCTGTCGGCGCTGACCGCCATGCAGCTCGACGGCGGGCGGGTCCGCTGGCTCGACCTGCTGCTGATCACCGTGGCGATGGTGGGCGCGCGCACGTTCGCCATGGCCGCGAACCGGATCCTCGACCGGCGGATCGACGCGCGGAACCCGCGTACCGCGAACCGGGAACTGGTCACCGGGGCGGTGAGCGTGCGGACGGCCTGGACCGGCGCGGCCGTCGCGCTCGTGGTCTTCCTGGCCGCCGCCGCCCTGCTCAACCCGCTCTGCCTGGCGCTCGCGCCGCTGGCCGTGGTGCCGCTGGTGGTCTACCCGTACGGCAAGCGCTTCACCAACTGGCCGCACGCCATCCTCGCGGTGGCCCAGGCGGTCGGCCCGGTCGGCGCCTGGCTGGCGGTGACAGGCACGCTCGACGGCTCCGGTCCGGCGTGGCTGCTCGGCGCCGCCGTCGGCCTCTGGATCGGCGGCTTCGACCTGATCTACGCCTGCCAGGACTCGGAGATCGACCGGGAGATCGGCGTGCACAGCGTCCCCGCCCGGTACGGTCGGCGCTTCGCGCTGCACGCCTCGACCGTCGCGCACGTGGTGACGTTCGCGCTGTTCATCTGGTTCGGCGCCTGGGTCGGCTTCGGCTGGCTGTGGTGGATCGGGCTGGCGCTGACCGCTGTCGCCTTCGCCTACCAGCACCTGGTGGTCAGTCCGACCGACCTGAGCAAGGTCAACCGGGCGTTCTTCACCGCCAACGGCTTCGTCGGCATCGCGTTGTTCGTCCTCGCGCTGCTCGACCTCGTGGTGCGGCTCGGCCTGCGGCCGTGACCCGGCCGACGGGCCGGCGGCCGGCTCAGGGCGTCACGGCCGCCGGGTAGCGGGCGCTCTCCAGCGTCCAGTCGATGGTGCCGCGCACGGCGGCGGCCACCCCGTCGAGATGGGCGGTGACCGCCTCGTCCAGCGCCGGGCCGAACGACGGGACCGCCGCGCGCAGCGCGCTGAACCGGCTCATCTCGGCGCGCCAGTGCCCCGCGACCAGGTCGACCGCCACCGGCAGCGGCACGCCCCGCTCGGCAGCCACCGCCAACACCAGGTTGTGCCCGCCGCCGGTGGCGCGGTCGCGTTCCAGCGAGGCGATGTCGTTGAACCACGACAGCAGGTCGTTGGCGAGTTCGGCGAGGCGGCGCAGCGCGGGGTGGTGGTAGACCGCGTCGGGCAGCGGCCGCCGGGAGGCGAACTCGATGAGCGGGTACGACACGAACGCGGCCGAGGTGGCCCGGCGCAGCTGCACGTACTCGGCGACGCCCGGCGGCCGGCCGGCCGTGGTGGCCGCCGACTCCCGCGCGACGCCGTCGAGGTGGTCGGCCACGGCGTCGGCGAACCGCAGCCGCCAGCGCGACGGCATCCGGCGACGGGGCTCGCGCCAGGCCTGGACCAGCAGCCGGCGCAGCGGGCCGGAGAAGCCGGGATGACGGGCCCGGGGACCCTCGCGCAGCAGCGCCAGCGTGCCGTCGCGGAGCGCCCGGATCTGCGCCGGAGCCAGCCGGTCCGGTCCGTCGCAGGCGTCGTCGACGAGAAAGAACCAGGTGAACAACGCGGTCAGCACCCGCAGGTCGGGTTCCGTGGCGTCCGGATAGAGCCGGCCGGCGTAGCGGGCGAAGCCGGCCCGGGCCAGCCGCTGCCGGGTGGCCGGGTCCAACGGCAGGCCGAGCCGGTCGAGTTGACCGACCAGCCAGCCCTGCACCGCGTCGGCGTGCGGGGAGATCCCGGGCGCGATGGGGCAGTCGGAGCGCAGCGCCCGCAGCACCGCCGCCGTCATCACCGGGCCCTTCCATGGATGTGGATCGCCGATCAGAGAATCGCACGCCGCGGAACGGCCCGCCGACCCGGTGGACATCCGGGCCGGGCACGCCGAAAGCGGGACGGTCCGGGCCGGTGTCCCGGGGGTCGACTCCCGGCCGTCCCCGGCGACCAGGCAGGCTTGACGGCATGCGCGAACCATGGGTGGTGGGCGTCTCCGGCGCCTCCGGCACACCGTACGCGGCGGCTGTCGTCCGGGGCCTGCTCGACGCCGGCCAGGCGGTGGACCTGATCGTGTCGCGGGCGGCCCGGCTGACCGTCCTGGACGAGACCGGCCGGCCGTTCCGGGACGCCCACTGGTCCGAGGACCTGGCCGCCTGGCTCGACCGCGACCTCACCGACGCGGACCTGCGGCACTGGCCCGCCGGCGACCTGGCGGCCGGCCCCAGCAGCGGCTCCTACCCGGTACGCGGGATGGCGGTCGTGCCGGCCAGCACCGCGGCCTGCGCCGGCATCGCGATCGGGCTCTCCAAGGACCTGCTCCAGCGCGCCGCCGAGGTGAACCTGAAGGAACGCCGGCCGGTCGTGGTCGTGCCCCGGGAGACCCCGGTGACCCGCAGCCACCTGGAGCACCTCATCGCGCTGCACGACGCCGGCGCGGTGGTGCTGCCGGCCAGCCCGGGCTTCTACGGCGCCGGCGCGGCGGCCTCCGCCGCGCAGCTCGTCGACTTCGTGGCCGGCAAGGTGCTCGACGCGCTCGGCGTCCCGCACACGCTGTTCCGGCGGTGGTCCGGCGACCTGGCCGCGGCCCGGCGCGACGCGGACCCGGCCTGACGGCCCGCCGGGACACCGGACGGGGCGCGGCCCGGCCCACCGGCCGGACCGCGCCCCGCTCGTTCAGTACATGCCGGCGTTCGCCGGGCCGGGGCCGGTGGAAGCGGTCGGACCCATGTTGCGGGCCTTGCCCATGTCGTCCGCCTCGTCCAGCATGCCCTCCCCTTCCAGCAGGGCTCGCACCTCGGATTCCCGAAACCGGCGATGCCCGCCTGGAGTCCGGATGCTGCCTATCCGGCCGGCCGCTGCCCATCTGGTCACGGTCTTCGGGTCAACCCGAAACAGCGCAGCGACCTCACCCGGTGTCAGCAGGCGATCTCCAGTGTCCACAGCCCCCTCCTCGCGTCGACGAAGCCCCCGGCTGAACACACTGCCCCCGGCCGGTGCGAGCCCAGAGCCGTCATGAGGGACGTATGGCAATTACAGCACCAGCGACCGGGCGTGTCCGCCAAACGCGAAAAACGCACACACTGAGAAGTTAGTAAATGGTACCGGCGTAGAACCCCCGTGACCGCACGTTTGTGAATGGCGACGTGACGTCATGTTCAACGGGTGCCGAGCGCGTCCGGTGACGCCCAAACGGATAGGGTCACTCTCCGTGGACACGATCGACCTGAGCCTCGTGGAGCTGCTGCGCGGCAACGCCCGCCTGTCGTACGCCGAACTGGCCCGGCAGGTCGGTCTCTCCGCCCCGGCCGTGCACGAGCGGGTCGGCAAGCTGGAGTCCAGCGGGGTGATCCGGGCCTACCGGGCCGAGGTCGAGCCGGAGGCGATCGGGCTCGGCGTGACCGCGTTGATCGGCATCATCGAGGACTCCGACGCGGACACCGACGACGTGCTGGAAGCGTTCCGGCAGATCCCCGAGATCGAGTCCTGCTACTTCATGGCCGGCGTGGAGTCCTTCCTGCTCAAGGCCCGGGTGGGCACCATCGCCGAGCTGGAGCAGCTGATCGTCCGGCTGAACCGGACCCCCGGGGTCGCCTCCACCCGCACCGGCATCGCGCTGTCGACCAAGTGGGAGAACCGGCCGCAGCCCCTCGAACCGCCGACCACCTCCTGAGCCGGGCGCGTCGTTCCCGGCCGCGACGAACCCGACGCGTCCCTGGCGCGTGAGAGGCCCTGGCCCGGGCCGCCGAAGGGCGTTACCGTGCGCCGATGACGACCTCGACGCGCGGCGCGGCCGTGGTGACCGGGGCGGCCGGCGGGCTGGGCCGGGCCATCGCCGCCGCGCTGCACGCCGACGGCTGG
>NZ_CADEAU010000224.1 GCF_902825405.1 Micromonospora maritima
GGACGCAGCGCGGTCGAGGCCCGCGCACCGACCAGCGCGGCGCGCTCGCGGGCGTACGCCGGGGACAGCAGCGCCGCCGGCGCCTCGCCGGTGTCGCCGTACCAGGCCTCGCGGTCGGCGAAGGCGAGCTTCAGCGCCTCGGCCTGCGCGTGGATGCCGTCCACGGTGGACGGATCGAGCGCCCGGGGATCGTCGAGCGCGTCCAGCATCGACAAGGTCTGCAACAGCACCGGGCCCTGGCCCCAGAACCCGGTCTTGGCCACCGTGTGGCCGCGCCAGTCGAGCGTGACCGGCTCCTCCCAGGTCGCCGACCAGCCCGCCAGGTCGGCGCCGGTGACCAGACCGGCGTGCGGCCGGCCGCTGGAGTCGCGGAACGGCAGCCGGCTGAACCGGTCGATCGCCTCGGCGACGAAACCCTCGCGCCAGGCCCGCCGAGCCGCCTCGATCTGCGCCACCCGGTCCGCGCCGGCGGCCCGGCCGGCGTCGACGAGGCGGCGCAGGGTCAGCGCGTACGCCGGGTTGGTGACCATCTCCCCCGGCGCGGGCGCCCGGCCGTGCCGCAGCCACCGCTCGGCGGAGGTCGGCCAGTGTTCGGTGAACAGCGACCGGACCCGCTCGACGGTCTGCCCGGCCGCGCCCACGAGCGGGTGGCCGGCGGCGGCGTAGCCGATCGCCGGGTCCAGCACCTCGGCCAGGGACCGGGTGCCGTGGTCGCGCAGCAACAGCAGCCAGGCGTCCACCGCACCGGGCACCACGGCGGCGAGCGGGCCGGAACCGGGCACGAGGTCCAGACCGAGCGAGCGGAAGTGCGCGACGGTCGCGCCGGCCGGGGCCGGGCCCTGGCCGCAGAGCACCCGCGGGGTCGGATCGTCCGCGGTCGCCAGGATCGCCGGCACCTCGCCGGCCGGGCCGTTGAGGTGCGGCTCCACCACGTGCAGCACGAAACCGGCGGCGACCGCCGCGTCGAAGGCGTTGCCGCCCCGCTCCAGCACGCCCATCGCGGACTGGCTGGCCAGCCAGTGCGTCGAGGAGACCATGCCGAAGGTGCCGCGCAGCGTCGGCCGGGTGGTGAAGGTCATCGCCGCCGAGCCTACGCCGCCGGCACGTCTTCACGCGCCGGGCCGCCGTCGCGGTCCGGCTCGCCGTCGAGCGGGAACAGGCAGGCGGCCCGGTGGTCGGGACCGACCTCGGCCAGCGCCGGGTCGGTGCGGGCGCACTCGTCGCGGGCCCGGGGGCAGCGGGTACGGAAGCGGCACCCGCCCGGCGGATCCACCGGGCTGGGGATGTCGCCGGTGAGCACGATGCGCCGGCGCTCCCGCTCGACCCGGGGATCGGCCACCGGCACCGCCGACAGCAAGGCCGCGGTGTACGGGTGCGCCGGCTGCCGGTAGATCCGCTCCGGCGGGCCCGTCTCGACGATGCGGCCCAGGTACATCACGGCGATCCGGTCGCTCATGTGCTCCACGGCGGCCAGGTCGTGCGCGATGAACAGGTAGGTCAGCCCGAGGTCGCGTTGCAGGTGCCGCAGCAGGTTCATGATCTGCGCCTGCACGCTCAGGTCCAGCGAGGCGATCGGCTCGTCCAGGACGATCAGGTCCGGCTCGCCGGCCAGCGCCCGGGCCACCCCGACCCGCTGCCGCTGGCCGCCGGACAGCTCGTGCGGATGCCGGTCGGCCGTCTCGGCGCGCAGGCCGACCAGGTCCAGCAGCTCGGCCACCCGGGCCCGGCGGGCGGCGGCGGACGCGGCCAGCCGGTGCACGGTCAACGGCTCGGCGATGCTGTCCCCCACCGTGCGGCGCGGGTCGAGAGACGCCTGCGGGTCCTGGAACACCATGGCCACGTGGCGGCGCATGCCGCGCAGGCGACGCCGGGACCAGCGGGTCACGTCCGCGCCGGCCACCCGGACCCGGCCGGAGGTCGGGTCGACCAGGCGCAGCAGCGCCAGGCCGGCGGTGGACTTGCCGCTGCCGGACTCGCCGACCAGGCCGAGCGTCTCGCCCCGGCGGACGGCCAGGGTGACGCCGTCCACCGCCCGGACCACCCCGGCCCGGGTCGGGAAGTGCACCGCCAGGTCGTCCAGCTCGGCGACCACGTCCGCGGCTGTCATGGGGTCTCTCCCGGATAGAAGGTGCGGACGGTGTGCCCGTCGCCGACAGGCGTCAACGGGGGCAGCTCGTGCGCGCACCGGGGGTCGGCGCGCACCGGGCAGCGCGGCCAGAACGCGCAGCCCGGCGGCAGGTCGAGCGGGCTCGGCGGCGCGCCGGGGATGGCCACCAGGTCCTCGCCCCGCCGCGACGGGTCCGGCCGGGCCGCGAGCAGCGCCCGGGTGTACGGGTGGGTGGGCGTGTCGAAGACCGCGTCGACCGGGCCCTGCTCGACGATGCGTCCGCCGTACATGACGGCGACGGTGTCGGCGATGCCGGCGACCACGCCGAGGTCGTGGGTGACCCAGACGACCGCCGTGCCCAGCCGCTGTTGCAGGTCGGCGACCAGCTCGACGATCTGCGCCTGGGTGGTCACGTCCAGCGCGGTGGTCGGCTCGTCGGCGATGAGCAGGTCCGGCTCGCAGGCCAGGGCCATGGCGATGACGACGCGTTGGCGCATCCCGCCGGAGAACTGGTGCGGGTACGCGTCGACCCGCCGCGCGGCCGACGGGATGCCGACCAGGTCGAGCAGCTCCACCGCCCGGTCCCGGGCGGCCCGGCGGCTCAACCCGAGGTGCTCCTCGGCCGCCTCGGTGACCTGCCGCCCCACGGGCAGCACCGGGTTGAGCGAGGTCATCGGGTCCTGGAAGACGAACCCGACGTGCCGGCCGCGCAGCCGGCGACGGCGGTCGTCGGGCAGCGCGGTCAGCTCGCTGTCGAGCAGCCGTACCCGGCCGGTGACCGTGGCGGCGCGCGGCGCGAGACCGGTGGCGGCGAGCAGCGTCATGCTCTTGCCGCTGCCGGATTCGCCGACCAGCGCGAACGTCTCCCCGGCGCGGACCTGCCAGGACACGCCGGCCACGGCGTGCGCCGGACCGCGGCGGGTGCCGACGGTGACGGTGAGGTCCTCCACGGAGAGCACAGGCCGGTCGCTGGTGCGGCGCTGGCTCGGCACGCTCTCGCGGCCCTCGCTCCGCTCGGTGCGGTCGCTCATGGGGTGCTCCTGCGGGCCTCGGCGAGGGTGAGTTGGCGCGGGTCGAGCACGTCCCGCAGCGCGTCGCCGACCAGGTTGAAGGCGAGCACGGTCAGGAAGATCGCCGCGCCCGGGAACACGCCCAGCCACCAGGCGTCGGTGACGAAGCCGCGCCCGTCGAAGAGCATCCGGCCCCAGGCCGGCGCCGGCGGTTGGATGCCGAGGCCGAGGAAGGAGAGCGCGGCCTCGGAGAGGATCGCGAACGCCAGCGACAACGACGTCTGCACGATCAGCGGCGCGGCGATGTTGGGCAGCACGTGCCGGCGCATGATGCGCAGGTCGGACGCGCCGATGGAGACGGCGGCCCGGACGAAGACCTGCTCGCGGACGGAGAGCACGCCGGCGCGGGTGATCCGGGCGAAGATGGGCGTGTAGACCACGCCGATGGCGACCATGGCGGTGAGCAGGCCGGGACCGAGCACCGCCACGATGGCCACCGCCAGCAGCAGCACCGGGAACGCGAACAGCACGTCCATGGCGCGCATCAGCACACTGTCCAGCCAGCCGCGGTAGTAGCCGGCGAGCAGCCCGAGCGTCACGCCCGCGACCAGCGCGATGCCGACACTGACGGCGCCGACCTGAAGCGACACGCGGGCGGCGACGAGCACCCGGCTGAGCACGTCCCGGCCCAGCTCGTCGGTGCCGAACGGGTGCGCGCCGCTGGGCGGGCGCAGCATCTGGTCGACGTCGACGTCGTTGACCCCGGCCGGTGCGAGCCACGGACCGGCCACGCCGACCACGACGAGCAGGACGAGCACGACGGTGCCGCCGACGGCGAGCGGGTCGCGTCGCAGTGCGTCGAGGACGCGGCGTGCGGTGCGCTCGGTCGTGGCGCTCACCTGACCGTGATCCTCGGGTCGAGGCGGGCGTAGAGGATGTCCACCAACAGGTTGACCAGCAGGAACAGTGCGGCGACGAGCAGCACCGCGCCTTGCAGGACCGGGTAGTCGCGGGCCTGCACGGCGTCGAAGGTGAGCCGGCCGATGCCCGGCCAGGCGAACAGCACCTCGATCACGATGACGCCGCCGAGCAGGCTGGCCAGTTGCACCGCGACCACGGTGACCACCGGGATCAGCGCGTTGCGCAGCACGTGCCGCAGGATCACCACCCGGTTACGCAGCCCCTTCGCCTCGGCGGTGCGGACATAGTCGGCGGAGAGCACCTCCAGCACGGACGAGCGGATGAACCGGGTGAGGATCGACGCGGTGACCAGGCCGACCGTCACCGCCGGCAGGGCCACGTGGGTGGCCCACCGGCCCGGGTCGTCGGTCAGCGCCACGTAGCCCGAGGGCGGCAGCCAGCCGAGCACGCCGGCGAAGAGCAGGATGCCCATGATGCCCATCCAGAAGTCGGGCACCGAGACGCCGAACTGGCTGAACACGCGGGCGGCGTGGTCGACCGCGGAGCCGCTGCGCACCGCCGCGACGATGCCCAGCGGGAACGCGACGAGCAGCGCGAACACCACCGCGGTGACGGCCAGCGACAGCGTGGCCGGCAGGCGTTCCAGCACGATCCGGCTGACCGGCTGGCCGGTGCGGAAGCTGACTCCGAGGTCACCGGTGAGCGCGTGACCGAGGTAGCTGGCGTACTGCACGGGCAGCGGCTGGTCGAGGCCGGCGCGAGCGCGCAGCGCCTCGTACGTCTGCGGGTCGAAGCGGGTGCCGAGCGCCACCCGCACCGGGTCGCCCGGCACCAGTTGCAGCAGGAGGAAGACCACCAGGGTCACGCCGAGCAGCACGACCGCGGACTGGAGCACCCGCCGCAGGACGAAGCGGGCCATCACTTGGCGAGGGCGACCGAACGGAACCGGATGGCTCGGTCGGTGCGCACCTCGTAGCCGGAGACCTTCTTCGACCAGCCCTGCACGACGTCCGGGTTGTAGAGGTAGAGGTAGCTGGCGTCGTCGACGATCTGCTTGGCGGCCTGGTCGTACGCCTGCTTGCGGGCGGCCTGGTCGGTCTCGGTGCGGGCCTGGTCGAGCAGCTTGTCCACGGCCGGGTTGCGGTACTTGTGGAAGTTGAACGTGCCGCCGCTGTGGTGCTGGGCGTAGTAGAACTCGTCCGGGTCGACGTTGCCCAGCCAGCCGAGCATGAACCCGTCGAAGTTGCCCTTGGCCTGCTCGTCGAGCCACTGGGCGAAGTCCAGCGTACGGATCTTGACGGTGATGCCGACGTCCTTGAGCTGGGCGGCGATGACCTGGGCGGCGGTGACGGTCTCCGGGTACTCGCTGGTGACCATCAGGTCCATGGTGAGGTTGCCGACGCCGGCCTGACCGAGCATCTGCTTCGCCCTGGCCGGGTCGTGGGTGTACGGCGCGTACTCGTAGTAGTAGGCGCTGTCCTTCGGGATGGCCGCCTGGTTGACCGTGGCGAGGCCGAACTTGGCCGCCTTGGTGATCGCCTCCCGGTCCAGGGCGTACCCGACCGCGCGCCGCACCTCGGGGTTGTCGAAGGGCTTGCGGGCCTCGTTGAGCGCCACGTACCAGTAGTCGGTGGAGGCCGCCGACCTCACCACCGGGTCGTCGCCGTCCCGCAACGACGTCACCTGCTGGGGCGGCAGGTTGTCGGTCCACTGCACCTGGCCGCTGCGCAGGTTCTGCAACGCCACCGTGGGGTCCTTGACGAAGGTGAACGTGACGCCGTCCAGCTTCGGCTTCTCGCCCCAGTAGGCGTCGTTGCGGACCAGCTTGATGCTGTCGCCGGAGGTGTAACCGGCCACCTTGAACGGGCCGCTGCCGACCGGCGCGGTCTTGACCTTGCCGGACTCCACGTTGGACTTCTCCACGATCGCGACGCCCTTGAACCCGCCGAGGTTGGCCAGCAGGTTCGGCGTGGGCGCGCTGAGCGTCACCACCACGGTCGTCGGGTCGGGCCCGGTCACCGACTTGACGGTGGCGAACTTGTACGCGGTGTTCAGCTTCTCCTTGATGATCCGCTCGTACGAGTAGACGACGTCCTCCGAGGTCAGCGGCGAGCCGTCGGAGAACGTCGCCCCGTCGCGCAGGGTGAACGTCCAGGTGAGCTGGTCGGCGCTGGTGGTCCACTTCGTCGCCAGCGAGGGCACCATCTTCAGGTCGGCGTCCGGCTCGACGAGCGTGTCGTAGACGTTCTCCAGGACCTGGAAGCTGTAGTAGGCCGAGGTCTTGTGCGGGTCGAGCTGGTCGGGTTCGCCGCCGATCGCGGCGCTGAGGACACCGCCGGCGCCTCC
The DNA here is from genome assembly GCF_902825405.1 of Micromonospora maritima. Taxonomy (GTDB): domain Bacteria; phylum Actinomycetota; class Actinomycetes; order Mycobacteriales; family Micromonosporaceae; genus Micromonospora; species Micromonospora maritima. Next base: position 6,385 of record NZ_CADEAU010000224.1, read on the forward strand.
CGCGTTCGCTCCGCCGCCGACGTCGACGGCCTCGCCACCGGTGCATCCGGACAGGACGCCGACGGTGAGGGTGAGTGCGGCGCCGAGCACGCCGAGCTTGTTCCTGGACACAGGCCCCCCTAGCCACTTCCCGGACAAAAGAAAGTTTCGGCGAGTCTTCTCCCCGAGCAGGATGATGTCAACGAATCGCGCCAAAATGACTGGTCGTCGCGGGGCTTGCCGGCAAGGAGTGAACGGTGCTTCAATCCTTGGCGTGGTCTACCGGAGCACCGAACGGGTCCGGGCCCGGTTGGACGCCTCCCGCCGCCGGATCGTCGCCGCGGCGCTGGAGGTGATGGCCGAGCACGGCTACGCCGGCTGCACGGTGGCGGCCGTGGCGAACCGCGCCGCGCTGGCCACCGGCACCGTCTACCGCCACTTCCCCACCAAGGCGGACCTGTTCGCCGAGGTGTTCCGCACCGCCTCGCAGCGCGAGGTCGACGCGGTCACCCGCGCCGCCGCGCTCGAGACGACCGTCGCCGACCGGGTCACCGCCGTGGTGGAGACGTTCTGCGGCCGGGCGTTGCAGTCCCCCCGCCTGGCGTACGCCCTGCTCGCCGAGCCGGTCGACCCGGCCGTCGACGCCGAGCGGCTGGTCTTCCGCCGGGCCTACGCCCGGGTGCTCGCCGGCCACGTCGCCGAGGGGATCGCCCGCGGGGAGCTGCCGCCGCAGGACCCCGAGCTGGCCGCGACCGCCCTGGTCGGCGCGCTGGCCGAGGCGATGGTCGGCCCGCTGTCCGCGGGGGTCGCCGGCCCCGGAACCGTCCCGGGCCTGACCACCTTCCTCCACCGCGCGCTGGGAGTCGCACCGTGACCACACACGAGGTCGTCAACCAGGTCCCGCCGCTCGTCGGCCACGACACCGCCGACGACCCGGCGCTGCTGGCGGGCGTGGCCCGGGAGGGCGCCGACTGGGCCGTCGCCGAACTGCACGACCTCGGCCGGCTGGCGGGCGGCGAACAGGCCGCCGAGCACGGCCGGCTGGCCAACGAGCACCCGCCGGTGCTGCGCACCCACGACCGGTACGGCCACCGCGTCGACGAGGTGGAGTTCCACCCGTCCTGGCACGAGCTGATGCGCACCGCCGTCGGCCACGGCCTGCACGCCGCGCCCTGGGCCGACGACCGGCCGGGCGCGCACGTGGCCCGGGCCGCCCGCTTCCACGTGTGGCGGCCCGACGCCGGGCACGGCTGCCCGATCTCGATGACGTACGCGGCGGTGCCGGCGCTGCGGCACAGCCCCGAGCTGGCCGCGCGGTACGAGCCGCTGCTCACCGCCACCGAGTACGACTTCGGGCTGCGCCCGCCGCACACCAAGCGCGGACTGCTCGCCGGCATGTCGATGACCGAGAAGCAGGGCGGCTCGGACGTGCGCGCCAACACCACCACGGCCCGGCCCGAGCCGGACGGCAGCTACCGGCTCGTCGGGCACAAGTGGTTCACCTCCGCGCCGATGTGCGACCTGTTCCTCACCCTCGCCCAGGCGCCCGACGGCCTCACCTGCTTCCTGGTCCCCCGCGTGCTGCCCGACGGCACCCGCAACCCGATGCGGCTGATGCGTCTGAAGGACAAGCTCGGCAACCGCTCCAACGCCTCCGCCGAGGTCGAGTACGAGCACGCGGTGGCGTGGCGGGTCGGCGACGAGGGCCGCGGCGTGCGCACCATCATCGACATGGTCAACCTGACCCGCCTGGACTGCGTGATCGGGGCGGCGGCCGGGATGCGTCAGGGCGTGACCACGGCCGTGCACCACGCCACCCACCGGCGGGCCTTCGGCCGCTACCTGGTCGACCAGCCGCTGATGCGCAACGTCCTGGCCGACCTGGCGGTGGAGTCCGAGGCCGCCACCGTCCTCATGACCCGGCTGGCCGGCGCGACCGACCGGTCGGCGCGCGGCGACGAGGGCGAGACCGCGTTCAAGCGCCTCGCGCTCGCCGTCGGCAAGTACTGGGTGTGCAAGCGCTGGCCGGGGCACGCCGCCGAGGCCCTGGAGTGCCTGGGCGGCAACGGCTACGTCGAGGAGTCCGGCATGCCGCGGCTGTTCCGCGAGTCGCCGCTGAACTCCATCTGGGAGGGGTCCGGCAACGTCGCCGCGCTCGACGTGCTCCGCGCGCTGACCCGGGAGCCGCAGGTGCTGGCCGCGTACGAGGCGGAGGTGGCCGCCGCGGCCGGCGCGGACGCGCGCCTCGACGCCGCCGTGCGCCGGGTGCGCGACGAG
>NZ_CADEAU010000225.1 GCF_902825405.1 Micromonospora maritima
CCGGCGGGGCGTCCCCGGTCGCCCCGGCGCGCACGCTCGGCAGGCGCAGGCAGGCCAGCAGGCCGACCAGCAGGAACCCGGCCGCCGTGAAGGCCGCGTACCGGGTGGCGTCGGAGAAGGCCACCTTCGCCTCCTCGGCGATCGGCGCGGTACGCGGATCCGCCGCCAGCCCGCCGATCGCCGCGCCGGCACTCTCCTTCACCGCGGTCACCACCTGGTCCCGCCCGGCCGGGTCGAGGCCGGGCTGGTCGGCCAGCCGGTCGCCGAGAATGCCGCCGAGACCGGCGAAGAGCACGGTGCCGAGCACGGCGATGCCGAGCGCCGAACCGACCTGCCGGGCGGTGCTCTGCAACCCGGAGCCCTGGCCGCTGCGCCGGACCGGCACCTCGGCCAGCGAGACGCCGGTGAGCTGGGCGGTCGCGAGCCCGACGCCGACGCCGTAGACGAAGAGGAACGCCACCGGCGCCCACCAGCGGGTGTCCGGCGCGACCACGAAGCCCAGTCCGGCCACACCGACCAGCTCGGCCGCGACGCCGAGCTGCACCACCCGGGCCGCACCCCAGCGCTGGGTCAACGGTGCGCCGATGCCGCTGGCCAGGAAGCTGCCCACGGCGAGCGGCAGCAGCGCCAGGCCGGTGCGGAAGGCGCTGTAGCCGAGCACGTTCTGGAACCACAGCGGCAGCGCGAAGAGCAGACCGAACTCGCCCAGGCTGACGATCGCGGCGGCCAGGATGCCGTTGCGGAACGAGCCGATGCCGAACAGCGACAGGTCGAGCAGCGCGGGTCGCCCGGCGCGGTTGCGGCGGACCTGCTGGGCCAGGAAGACACCGAGCGCGCCGAGCCCGGCCAGCGCGGCCACCGGCACCGGGGAGATCGAGGCGGTCCAGTCGAGTCCGAAGAGGCTGAACGGTCGCTCCCGCTCCCACCAGCCGTAGGTGCGTCCCTCGATGAGCGCGAAGACCACGCCGGTCATGCCGACCACGGAGAGCAGCGCCCCGACCAGGTCGACCCCGCGCTCGGCCCGATCGTCCCGGGACTCGGCGACCAGCAGCAGGGTCGCCCCGATCACGGCCAGGCTGACCGGAACGTTGATGCCGAACGCCCACCGCCAGGAGTACGTGGTGGTGAGCCAGCCGCCGAGCAGCGGGCCGAGCGCGGCCGCGCCGCCGATGGTCGAGCCCCAGACCGCGAACGCGATGCCCCGCTCCCGGCCGGTGAAGTTGGCGTTGAGCAGGGAGAGCGAGGTGGGCAGCATCATCGCCCCACCGACGCCCTGGAGCACCCGGGCGCCGATCAGCGCCTCGCCGGAGCCGGCGAGCGCCGCCAGCACGCTCGCCACCACGAAGACGCTGACCCCGGCGACGAACATCCGCCGCCGCCCGGACCGGTCGGCGAAGCGCCCGGCGACCAGCAGCAACGCCGCGAAGACCAGGGTGTACGCCTCCTGCACCCACTGGGCGTCGGTCGAGGTGATGTCCAGGTCCCGGATGATCTGCGGCACCGCGACGTTCACGATGGTGGCGTCCACGATGATCATCGCCACGCCGAGGCTGATGGCGAGCAGCCCGAACCAGCGTCCACGCCCGTCGCTGCGCATGGCACCCCTCCCGCTTTTAGCTAGATTTTCTAGCTACCTGAGATGCTAGCTTTAACCCGTGGAGGGGTCGCCGTCAACCGGAGAGGCCACGCCCGCCGCCCGGCCGCCGAGCAGCGAGGCCGCCCGGGCGCTGCGCGAGATGCTGCGGGTCGCCGGGGACACCAGGGCCGCCCTGGCCCGCCGACTCGGCATCGGTGCCACCGACGCCGCGGCCATCGACCACCTGATCTCCAGCCCCGAGCCGCTGGGCCCGGTCGAGCTGGGCAACCGGCTCGGCATCCGGTCGGCCTCCGCCACCACGCTCGTCGACCGGCTGGTCCAGGCCGGACACGTCGCCCGCGCCCCGCACCCGCACGACCGCCGGCGGCTGACCCTCCAGGTGACCGAGCACGCGGTCGGCGAGGTGCTGGAGGCACTGCGGCCCATGCTCGTCGGCGTCGACCGCGCGGTCGCCCGGCTCAGCCCCGAGCAGGCCGAGGCCACCGCGACGTTCCTGCGCGAGGTCGCCGAGGTGATGCGGGAGTACGTCGCCACGGCGCCGGACGACCCGCCCCGCACCCGCGCCGAACGCGGCTGAGGGGCCTCTCAGAAATTAGTTTGGGGCCTGATGGTTCGGGGGCTAATCTAGCGCCCGTGAACATGGGACCGCTCGTCCGCTACCCCGACGCGTTGCAGCAGGCACCGCTCGGCCGACTGGTCTCGATCGCCGGCCACGTCGTCGAGCAGCACTGGGGGCGCTACCTGGCCGAGCACCACGGCCTCACCTCCGCCGGCATGCGGGTGCTGATGATCCTGCTGCGAGCCGGCGACATCACCCACCGCGAGATGGCGGAGCTGTGCTTCGTCCGGCCCGCCACCCTCACCGGCATCGTCGACACCCTGGAACGTGACGGCTTCGTCAGCCGACGCCGCAACCCGGAGGATCGGCGGGCCGTCCAGCTCACGCTCACCGACTCCGGCCGGGAGCACGCCCGCGCGATCATCGACCTGATCCACAGCGACCGGCCGTTGACGTCGGTCGACGCCGACCCGGCCAAGCGGGCGGTGATCCGCGAATTCCTGACCGAAATCATCACCGGCATGTCCGACGGGGACCTCCGTCGGTTGAACCGGGACAGCGAGTCCGACACCGAGTCGCCAACGGGGAGACATCCGTGCTGATCCGCCTGCTCCGCACACATCTGCGCCCGTACCGACGACTGCTGGCCGCCGTGGTGGCGTTCCAGTTCGTCGGCACGATGGCCTCGCTCTACCTGCCCAGCCTCAATGCCGACATCATCGACCGGGGCGTCGCCCGCGGCGACACCGACCAGATCCTGCGGACCGGCGGCTGGATGCTGGTGGTCAGCCTGCTCCAGATCGCCTGCTCGATCGCCGCCGTCTACCTGGGCGCCAAGACCGCCATGGGCTTCGGCCGCGACGTCCGGAGCGCGATCTTCGGGCACGTCAACCGATTCTCCGCCCGCGAGGTCGCCCGGTTCGGCGCACCGTCCCTGATCACCCGCAACACCAATGACGTCCAGCAGGTGCAGATGCTGGTGCTGCTCAGCTGCACCATGCTGGTGGCCGCACCGATCATGAGCGTCGGCGGCGTGGTGATGGCACTGCGCGAGGACGTCGGCCTGTCCTGGCTGATGCTGGTCTGCGTGCCGGTGCTGGCCGTCGCGCTGGGCCTCATCATCCGCCGGATGGTGCCCGGCTTCCGGCTCATGCAGACCCGGATCGACACGGTCAACCGGGTGCTGCGCGAACAGATCACCGGCATCCGGGTGGTCCGGGCCTTCGTCCGCGAGCCGTACGAGACCGACCGCTTCCAGGTGGCGAACGCCGACCTCACCGCGACCGCGCTGCGCATCGGCCGCCTCCAGGCGCTGATCTTCCCGATCGTGATGCTGGTGCTCAACGTCTCCAGCGTGGCGGTGCTCTGGTTCGGCGCGGCCCGGGTCGACTCCGGGGAGATCCAGGTCGGCGCGCTCACCGCGTTCCTCCAGTACCTGATGCAGATCCTGATGGCGGTCATGATGGCCACCTTCATGCTGATGATGGTGCCCCGGGCGGCGGTCTGCGCCGAACGCATCGAGGAGGTGCTGGACACCGACTCCTCGGTGGTGCCGGCGGCCGACCCGGTGACCGAGGTCGCCGCACGCGGCGAGCTGGAGCTGCGCGGCGCCGGCTTCCAGTACCCGGGTGCCACCGCGCCGGTGCTGCGCGACATCTCGTTCCGGGCCCGGCCGGGCCGCACCACGGCGATCATCGGGTCCACCGGCGCCGGCAAGACCACGCTGCTGACCCTGATCCCCCGGCTGGTCGACCCGACCGCCGGCGCGGTCCTGGTCGACGGCGTCGACGTGCGCGACCTGGCCCCGGACGAGCTGTGGCGGCGGATCGGGCTGGTCCCGCAGCGGCCGTACCTGTTCAGCGGCACGGTGGCGAGCAACCTGCGCTACGGCAACCCGGACGCCACCGACGCGGACCTGTGGGCGGCCCTGGAGATCGCCCAGGCGCGCGACTTCGTCGCCGAGATGCCGGGCGGGCTGGACGCGCCGATCGCGCAGGGCGGCACCAACGTCTCCGGTGGCCAGCGGCAACGCCTGGCCATCGCCCGCGCGCTGGTCCGCAAGCCGGAGATCTACCTCTTCGACGACTCCTTCTCCGCGCTCGACCTCGGCACGGACGCCCGGCTGCGGGCCGCCCTCAAGCCGGTCACCGCGGACGCGGCGGTGGTGATCGTGGCTCAGCGGGTCTCCACGATCGTCGACGCCGACCAGATCATCGTGCTCGAGGACGGGGGTGTCGTCGGGATGGGACGGCACGAGGAACTGCTGGAGAACTGCCCCACGTACGCCGAGATCGTGGCGTCCCAGCAGACCGCGGAGGTGCCGGCATGAGCGAACGCACCGAGCGCAGCGAGGGCCGTGAGAACATGCCCGGCCAGCGCCCCGTAAGCGCCGTGCCGCAGCAGCAGGGCGAGGCGAAGCGGCTGCCTCCGGCCGGGCGGCGACCCGGCGGCCCGCCGCACATGAACATGGGCATGCCGGCCGAGAAGGCGATGCGGTTCGGGCCGTCGGCACGCCGGCTGCTCGGGCGGCTGCGCCCGTACCGGATCCAGCTCGTCGGTGTGCTGGCGCTGGCGCTGGCCAGCGTCGGGCTGAGCGTGATCGGGCCGAAGGTGCTCGGGCACGCCACCGACCTGATCTTCAACGGGGTGATCGGGCGGCAGCTGCCGGCCGGCACCAGCACCGAGGCGGCGGTGGCCGCGGCCCGGGCCTCCGGCAACGGCAACTTCGCCGACATGCTGGCCCGGATGGACGTGGTGCCCGGCGCGGGCATCGACTTCGGCCGGCTGGGCCGGGTGCTGGCGTTCGCGGTCGCGCTCTACGTCGCCGCGAGCGTGCTCATGTGGGCGCAGGGCTGGGTGCTCAACGGCGTGGTGCAGCGCACCGTGTTCCGGCTCCGCGCCGACGTGGAGGACAAGCTCAACCGGCTGCCGCTGCCGTACTTCGACAAGCAGCCACGGGGCGAGCTGCTGAGCCGGGTCACCAACGACATCGACAACATCTCCCAGACGCTCCAGCAGACACTGAGCCAGCTGCTCACGTCGCTGCTCACCGTCGTCGGCGTACTCGGGATGATGTTCTGGATCTCGCCGTTGCTGGCGTCGGTGGCCCTGGTCGCGATCCCGCTGTCGGTGATCGTCACCGGCCAGATCGCCAAGCGGTCGCAGCGCAAGTTCATCGCCCAGTGGACCCACACCGGCGAGCTGAACGCCCAGATCGAGGAGGCCTACACCGGGCACGAGCTGGTCAAGGTGTTCGGCCGGCAGAAGGAGGTCGAGGCCGCCTTCCACGCCAAGAACGACGAGCTGTTCAAGGCGAGCTTCGGGGCCCAGTTCGTCTCCGGGATCATCATGCCGGCGATGTTCTTCATCGGGAACCTCAGCTACGTCGCCATCGCGGTGGTCGGCGGGCTGCGGGTGGCCTCCGGCGCGATGAGCCTCGGCGACGTGCAGGCGTTCATCCAGTACTCGCGGCAGTTCACCCAACCGCTCACCCAGGTCGCGTCGATGGCGAACCTGCTCCAGTCCGGGGTGGCCTCGGCCGAGCGGGTGTTCGCCGTGCTCGACGCCGACGAGCAGAGCGTCGACCCGGCCGCGCCGGCCCGGATCGCCGACCCGCACGGGCGGGTCGAGTTCGAACGGGTCTCGTTCCGCTACGACCCGGACAAGCCGCTCATCGACGACCTGTCGCTTGTCGCCGAGCCCGGGCACACGGTCGCCATCGTCGGTCCCACCGGCGCCGGCAAGACCACGCTGGTCAACCTGGTCATGCGGTTCTACGAGCTGGACGCCGGCCGGATCACCCTGGACGGGGTGGACATCAGCACGATGCGCCGGGACGACCTGCGCGGCCGGATCGGCATGGTGCTCCAGGACACCTGGCTGTTCGGCGGCACCATCCGGGACAACATCGCCTACGGGCGGCCGGACGCGACCGAGGAGGAGATCCTCGCCGCCGCCCGGGCGACCTTCGTGGACCGGTTCGTCCGCAGCCTGCCGGACGGCTACGACACCGTGATCGACGAGGAGGGCAGCAACGTCAGCGCCGGTGAGAAGCAGCTCATCACCATCGCGCGGGCGTTCCTGGCCGAGCCGTCGCTGCTGATCCTGGACGAGGCGACCAGCTCCGTGGACACCCGCACCGAGGTGCTGCTCCAGCGCGCCATGGCGGCGCTGCGCTCGGACCGGACCAGTTTCGTCATCGCGCACCGGCTCTCCACCATCCGCGACGCCGACCTGATCCTGATGATGGAGCAGGGCCGGATCGTCGAGCAGGGCACCCACGACCAGCTGGTCGCCGCCGGTGGCGCGTACGCGCGGCTCTACCAAGCCCAGTTCACCGGAGCGGTGATCGCCGACGAGGTGCCCGCGCCGGCACCGGGCGGTCCGCCGGCCGGCATCCGACCCACCGGCGCGCCGGTCGGGAACTGACGTGGAACCGGCGACCGGGCCGACACCGACCGCCCGGGTGACGCGTGGTCACCCGGGCGGGCCGGGCTCAGGCCGGCGGGAGCAGGTCGACCGACCGGCTCGCGACCACCGCGCCGACCACCCCCAGCGCCTCGGCGACGGGCATCGGGGCGAGAACCCGCCCGTCGCGCAGGCGCAGCGACACCGACCCGTCGGCCGCCTCCCGGGCGCCGACCACCCCGACGTACGGGACGCGGCGGCGGGCCGCGTCCCGGATCCGGGCGCCCAACGAACCCGGTTCGTCCACCTCGACCCGCAGCCCGGCGGCCTCCGCCCCGCGGCGGAGCCGGTGGACGGCGTCGGCCTGCGCGTCGTCGACCGGAAGCAGCATCAGCTGCACCGGGGCGTACCAGGCCGGGAACGCGCCCTCGTGCACCTCGATCAGGTACGCGAAGAGCCGCTCCATGCTGCCCACCAGGCTCCGGTGCACCATCACCGGCCGTTTCCGCCGCCCGTCCGAGTCGGTGTACGACAGGTCGAACCGCTCCGGCTTGTCGAAGTCGAGCTGGACGGTGGAGATGGTCGACTCCCGGCCGCCCGCGTCCACGATCTGGATGTCGATCTTCGGGCCGTAGAACGCGGCCTCGCCCGGGGCCTCGACGACGTCCACCCCGTCGAGCGCTTCGCGGAGCAGTTCCTCGGCCCGCGCCCACCCGGCGTCGTCGCCGACGTACCGCTGGTCCGGCCCGCGCAGCGACAGCCGGAACCCGGCGGGCCGGACGCCGAGCGCGGCGTGCGCCTCGCGGATCAGCCGCAGGATCTCCCGTACCTCGTCGCCGACCTGTTCCAGGGCGCAGAAGTTGTGCGCGTCGTTGAGCGAGATGGCCCGTACGCGGGACAGCCCGCCGAGCACCCCGGAGCGCTCCGCCCGGTACATCCCGCCCAGCTCGGCGACCCGCAGCGGCAACTCCCGGTAGGACCGGCCGCGGGCGCGGAACACGAGCGCGTGGTGCGGGCAGAGCGCCGGGCGGAGCACGAACTCGTCGTCGGCGCTCAACCGCATCGGCGGGAACATGTCGTCGGCGAAGTAGCCCAGGTGCCCGGAGCGTTCGAACAGCTCCCGTTTGCCCAGCGGCGGGGAGTAGACGTGCCGGTAGCCGGCCCGGCGCTCCAACTCCCGCACGTACTCCTCGACGGCGTGCCGGGCCGCGGCGCCGGCCGGCAGCCAGATCGGCAGCCCGGCGCCCGCGAGCGGGTCGGAGACGAACAGCTCCAGCTCCCGGCCGAGCCTGCGGTGGTCGATCATGTCGCTCTCCTTGATCGGGTACGACCCGGGAGCGAGCGGGACCGGGACGCCGCGAGGCACCGGAGCGGTTCGCCCCGGGGCCTCGTCGACGGAAACGTCAGTGCGGCGCGCCGGGAACACCCGGCGTCGTGGTCACCTCGGCACTGCGCATGCCCGAACAGTAGGCGCGCGGACGTCGACGGCGCACATGGATTTCGAGGAGTGGGTGCGGGTCGCCGGCACGGGACCTGCCGGCGACCCGCGGCGGCCCGGGCATCGAGAACGGGGGACCCGACGGCTCCGGTGCCGCGTCCCGCCAACGGTACGCCGGTGAGCGTGAATCCGCCGCCCCGCTCGTGGCCCGTCGCACCGGTGGCCCGTCACCTCGGGCCGGGCCGCCTCGTTGCAGATCGACGGCCCACCGGTGTCGACGGTCACCAGGGGACGGGGCCGGTCGCGGTGACGCGGGACACGGCGTCAGGCTCGGTCCGGTCGAACGGGGAACTCCGGCGAGGTGGCGGTCGTGGCCGAACTCATCTCTGACGTCGCGTCGCCCATGTGGGCGTACGCGCTGCTGTTGACGCTGCTGGTCGCCGACGCCTTCGTCCCGGTGGTGCCGACCCAGGTCGTCATGATCACCAGCGGTGCGCTGACCGTCTACGGCGGGCTCAACCTGCCGCTCACCATCGCGGTCGGCGCGGCCGGCGTCTTCGTCGGCGACCTGGCCTGCTACGTGCTCGGCCGCACCGCGCCGGCCCGCCGGGCGGCCCGGCAC
>NZ_CADEAU010000226.1 GCF_902825405.1 Micromonospora maritima
GGCCAGCAGCAGCCCGACCGCCATGGTGAGCACCGTCGGGTCCGGCGCTCCGGGCAGCAGGGCGGTCAGCGTCCGGGCGGCCAGCCCGAGCGCCACGTAGAGCCCGGCCCATGCCGTGGCGCCCAGCGCCGCGCAGGTCACGAACCGCCGGTACGGCATCCGGAGCCCGCCGGCGGCCAGCGGCAGCAGCGCGTTGAACACCGGCAGGAACGGCGCCACCAGCACGATCCGCCCGCCACCGCGGTGCAGCAACGCCTCGGCGGCGGCCCAGCGGGCCTCGCCGATCCAGCGCCCCAGCCGGCCGCTCCGCAACCGACCGCCCCAGTGCCGGCCGGCGAGGAAGCTCAACGACCAGCCGGCCACGCAGCCCGCCACCACGGCCGCGACGGCCACCGCCCCGCCCGCCGGCCGACCCGCGCCAACCGCCGCGAGGACCGCGGCGTCCCCCGGCACCAGCACCCCGACCAGGGGTACGGCGTCGGCGAGCATCACCACGCCGAGGAGCCCCATCAGCAGGGTGGTGGGCAACTCCCCGAACTGGGCGAGCAGATCCGTCATGTCGAGCACGCTATGCGCCACCGACCGTCCGGCACATCGGGCGTGACCCCCCACCCGACCCGGAGGCCGGACCCCGGGGACCCCTGAGGGTCAGCGGGGACGGAGCACCTGCACCCGGCGTACCGGCGAGTCGACCGAGGGCTCGGTGGTCGGCACCGGGTAGCTGGTCACCAGTTCCAGGCCGTCCGGTGGCAGGTGCCCGCGGTCGGGGTCGCCGACCAGCACCTCGACCCCGCGATCGGCGCACCGGCGCAGGTACGGCAGCACCCGCGCGGCCAGCCCGGCGTCGTAGAGGGCGTCGCCGGCCACCACCAGGTCGACGCCCGCGACACCGTCGAGCAGGTCGTCGCCGTCGGTGGTCACCCGGACCCGGTTCGCCCGGGCGTTGACCGTCACGGCCGCCACCGCGTACGGGTCGACGTCGTTGGCGACCACCTCGTCGGCACCGGCGAGCGCGGCGGCGATGGCGACCAGTCCCGAGCCGGCGGCCAGGTCGAGCACCCGTCGGCCGGCGACGAGGTCGGGATGGTCGAGCACGTGCCGGGCGAGCGCCTGCCCACCGGCCCAGACGGAGGCCCAGTACGGCGGCGGCAGCGACCGCCCGGCCGCGGCCTCCATCCGCGCCCACCACAGGATGGCGTCCTCGGCCAGGTGCAGGCGCACCTCGGGCACGAACGGCGTGCCGACCAGCCGCAGGCGGTCCGGGCCCGCGCCGGGCGCCGCGATCTCCTGTTCCAGGTCGGCCAATGCCGTGGTTGTGGTCATCGGGGCAAGCATGCCGTGCCCCGATCGGCGCCGGGGGTATTTCCGGCGCGCAGGTATTCATGTGCCACGCCGGCACTTCCGGCAGCGGATCCCGGTTCGGCCGGTTACTGTCAGGGTGGTACAGGGCGATCATCGGCCGAGGGGCCGGTGCTCACCCGCATTGAACAGGGAGAGACGCATGGCAACCGGCACGGTCAAGTGGTTCAACTCGGAAAAGGGCTTCGGCTTCATCGAGCAGGACGGCGGAGGCCCGGACGTGTTCGTCCACTACTCGGCCATCCAGAGCAGTGGCTACCGCGAGCTGAACGAGGGCCAGAAGGTCGAGTTCGAGGTGACCCAGGGCCAGAAGGGCCCGCAGGCGGACAACGTCCGTCCGATGTAGTGACGTGCCGGTGGCGGCGGTCGGAGCACCGACCGCCGCCACAGTGCATCTTCGTCGGCCCCGGCCGGGATTTCCTCAGACCGGGGCGGTGGGCAGGTCCCGCCGCCGTCGCAGGGGGCCGACCAGCAGGATCAGCGGGGTGAGCGCCAGCCAGGCGGTCATCACCCGGATCGCGCCGTCCGGTCCCCAGGCTGCGCCCAACGCGCCGGCCACCAGGGCGGCGAGCGGGATGGTGCCGTAGTTGAGCAGGTGCATGCTCACGGTCACCCGGCCGAGCAGCCGGTGCGGCGTGTAGGTCTGCCGGAAGCTGCCCTTGACCACGTTGCCGATCGCCACGCCCAGGCTCACCAGCACGCCGCCGAGCACCAGCCAGGTCACCCGCGCGCCGGGCCCGGCCAACGGGATCAGCAGCGCGGGCGGGCCGGTGAGGGCGCCGGCGAGCAGCAGGGTGCGGGCGGTGCCGAGCCGACGGGCCAGCCGGGCGGCGCACGCCGCGCCGACGAGGCCGCCGAGGCTGGCCAGACCGACCAGCAGGCCGACCAGGCCGGCCGGCAGGTGCGCCGAGCGGACCAGGAAGACCACCAGCACGGCCTGGTAGCCGGTCAGCCCGATGTTGCTGGCCGCGCCGAACACCGTCAGCACCCGCAGGTAGGGGTCGCGGGTGACGAAACGCAGCCCGGCGCCGACCTCTCGGCGCAGCGACGACGCCCCGGCGGGGCGGCGCGGCCGGGGTTCGACCGCGTGGATCCGGTGCAGGCACAGCGCCGAGAACAGGAAGCTCACCGCGTCCAGCGCCACCGCGACGACCGCGCCGGCGAGCTGGGCGATCAGGCCGGCCAGCCCCGGTCCGACCAGGTAGCTCGCGGTCTGGGTGGCGTGCAGCCGCGAGTTCGCCTCGGGCACCTGCTCAGGGGGCAGCAACGTGGGCAGGTAGACCTGGTCGGCGGTCTCGAAGAAGACCCGCGCCAGGCCGGCGCCGAGCGCCACGACCAGCAACTGCCAGACGGTGAGCAGGCCGAGCGTCGCCGCGACCGGGATGCTGAGGAACAGCGCCGCGGCGGCCAGGTCGGCGCCGATCATCACGGGACGGCGGCGGACCCGGTCGACCCACGCCCCGACCGGCAGGCCGGCGAGCAGCCAGGGCAGCCAGGCGGCGGCGGTGAGCACGGCCACCTGGAACGTGGTGGCGTCGAGCACCGCCACGGCGACCAGGGGCAGCGCCACCGTGGTCATGTTGCTGCCCACGGCGCTGACCGTGTGGCCGGTCCAGAGCAGCCGGAAGTCGCGGTGTCGGAACAGCCCGCCGCGCGGCCGGTCGGCGGGCGCCGTGGACGCGCGGACCGGTGCGCTCACGGCCGGGCCGGGACGCCGTAGGAGAACAGGAAGACCGGTTCGCGACGTTTGCCGTCCTCGGGCACGGGCCGGTCGGCCCACCGGGCGAAGAGCGCGATCACCTCCTGACTGAGCTGAGCCAGCTCGTCCGGGGTCAGCTTCAGCCACTTGTCGGTGCTGAACGGCCCCTCGCCCCAGGCGGCGCGGGCCTCGTCGGAGGCGGCGTGCCAGGCCCGCACCAGCTCAGCGTGCCGCTCCAGGTTGAGTGAGCCGGCCGCGTCGGCGACGACCCGGGCGGACGGGTCGTCGTCGAAGTCCGTGGTGGACCAGCGCACCCCGCGGTCCCGCAGTCGCCACCACCGCTCCCGACGGTCCCGGGCCAGCTCGGGCGCCTCCACGAGCAGGTCGGCGGCGGCCAGGACCCTCAGGTGGTGGCTGACGTTCGCCGGCGCCTGGTCGGTGTGCTCGGCGAGCAGGCCGACGGTGCACGGACCGTGCACCTTGAGCACGTCCATCAGCCGGCGACGCAGGGGGTGGGCGAGGGCTGCGAGCACCCGCGAGTCGGTGACCTGACGGACGGTGGGCTCTGTCATGTCGCCGAGTCTGACATCGGCAAGAATGGTTGCGCAACATCTCTTGCGAATCTGTCGGGCGCCGCGGCGACGCGGTTCGCCGCCGCGGCGCCGGACGGTCAGGCGGTCAACCGCCGGGACAACTCGTCGGCGACGTCCCGGGCGATCTGCGGCGGGATGGCCTCGGCGATCTTCTCCGGCGGCAGCCCGGCGAGGACGCCGCTGACGATCTGCTGCTCGTCGGTGAAGTCCCGGCCCGACAGCTCGTTGACCTTCGCGACGAGCGCCGGCCAGGCCCGCGCCATCGCCAGCATCTGCTGCAACGGGGAGTTGGCCATCGGCGGGCTGACCAGGCCGGTCGTGTTGACCGGCGAGATCAGCCAGTTGCGCAGGTTCTCCAGGTCGGCCAGGACGTCGCCGACCCTGCGGTCCGGGTAGCCGGTGTCGCCGATGAGCTTGTCGGTCTGTTCCATCTCGTCCTCCGGTTTCACTGGGGCGATCAGCCCGATCGCGGTGAGGTAGCGGCGGAACAACGGGGTCAGGTCCCGGCCCGCCTTGGTGCAGTCGCGGAAGAAGCTGAAGTGGGTGTGGAAGAGGTGGCTGCTGTCGCCGGTGGTGCGCTTGCCGAGCCGGTCCCAGCGCCGCACGGTCCGGCCGTCCGGGGAATAGATGATCTCCCTGATGTCCCGGGTGTCGGCCGCGTTCGCCGCACACTGCGCCACCATCCAGGTGGAGAACGTGCGCAGGGTGTGGGTGGCGCCGCCGGAGCGGACCGAGAACGTGCCGACGTCCAGTGCGGACGCGTACAGGGTCAGCCCGGAGCGGTCCCGGGTGGACTCCACCACCGAGTAGTCGTTGACGACCACCCGGTCCGAGCCGCAGTGGTAGCCGCCCCGGTGGTTCGCGTCGCCGACGATGCCGACCTCGGCCGGCTCCAGGTCCTGGTCCCGTGAGGCGTTCTTGTCGACGTTGAGGTAGGTGAGCAACAGGTTGCGGACCGCCAGCAGGTTCGCCGGAGCCGACGTCATGGTGGATCCCCTTCCGATTAGTGGTCGGCAGGGCACAGCAATCACAGCGCGTGATGACGCATGGTCCACGGTCGCGCCCCGCCGAGAAGTTGCACGGCACCGGGCACTTGCTCCGAGCTTAACCACGACTTGGGAGAAGTGCCCAGCTCAGAGGCACTATTTGGAACTGTCGCCCCGCAGTGGACGGTGCCGGCACCAGGGGCAGGACCACCATCGAGGGATACTCGCGATCATGCAGGACCTCGCGCCATCCGGCACGAAGAGTCACGGCACTGCCGAGGGGTTCCCCGGTGCCGGGATTGCGCGCGTACCGCGGGTGGGCGCCGCCGGAGACCTGCACCCGCAACCGGTGCCCGGGCGCGAACCGGTGCGCGGTCGGCCAGAGCGTGACCGGCACCCGGACCGCACCGGACGCGTCCCGCGGGAACCTGTCGGGCTCGACCCGGGTCAGTCCGTCGCAGACGTTCCAGGACCGCCCGCGCCGGTCCACGTCGCACAGTCGCACGAACACGTCCAGGTACGACAGTTCGCTGCGCAGGTGGATCTCGGCCCGCACCGGCCCCACCACCTCGACAGCGGTCGGCATCGGCCCGCTGGTGTACGTGAGCACGTCCGGACGCGACTCGACCGGCCGGTTGTCCACCGCGCCCGCCCGCTGGGCCACCAGCAGCGGTCCGCCCAGTGACGGGGTCGGATCGGCAGGGTCGTACCAGATCCGGTCCGGCGTCTCGGTGTCCGGCGGCATGCGGTCCAGCCGGCCGTCCGCCCGCAGGTGCCAGCGGGTCGGGGTGGCCGGCGGCGGCCAGTCGGGCAGGTCCCGCCACCCGCCGCCGTCGCCGCCCACGTGCACCCGCACCGGAGCGCGCTCCGGCCCGGGACGGCCGGCCAGGTGCGTGTCGAGCCAGTCCAGGCCCTCCCGCAGGGCCGCCACCAGCAACCCCGGGCTGCCGTGGGTCCACGGACCGACGGTGAGTCGGGGCCGGGCGCCGGCGGCCCGGAGCCGGGCGTAGTCGTCGAGCTGGGCCGGGAGGAAGATGTCCTGCCAGCCGCTGACCATGGCCACCGGTGCGTGGACGTCGGTGATCCGGTCGCCGAAGACCCGGGCCCGCCAGTAGTCGGCGTCGGGGGTGTGGTGACGCAGCCACTCCTGGAAGAACGGCACGGTCACGCCGGTGGCGACCCGGTCCGCCTCGGCCAGCGGGAGGTGGGCCAACGCGCGGGCCAGGCGGGGCTGACCGCGCTTGAGTTCCCACTGCCGGGCCAGCCAGGGCACGGTCTGCGCCTCCAGCAGCTCGGCCCAGGTGAGCACCGTGTCCAGCGCGAACGACTCCCCCGCGTAGGTCGAGTCGCGGGTGGCCGAGGCGGTCACCACCGCGACCATGGCGCGCAGCTCGTCGCCCGCCTCGGCGGCCACCGCCCACTGCACGAACCCCTGGTAGCTGGCGCCGAACATGCCGAACGCGCCGGTCCACCACGGCTGTCGGCGCAGCCAGTCGAGGGTGTCCAGGCCGTCGTCGCGCTCGTGCACCAGCGGGGCGAACTCGCCCCCGGAGCCGTACGTGCCGCGGCAGGACTGGATCACCACGTGGAAGCCCCGCTCGGCGATCAGGCGGCCGAGCAACCGGATCGGCCCGCCCCGGCCGTACGGCGTGCGGATCAGCACGCACGGAGCGTCGGGGAGGTCCGGCGCGTAGTGGTCGGTGCGCAGGCAGGTGCCGTCACGGACCCGGACCGGGAGGTCCCGGGTGACGGCGACCCGGTCGGTGCGGGCGGCGGGCAGTCGCAGTGCCGCCGCGACGAGCCGGGTGACCGGTCGCACGGTCAGCGGTCGCCGGTGGGGTCGGGCGCGGCGCCGCGACGGGGCTCACCGCGGGCGGCGCGCACCTCGTCCCGGTGCGCCCGCATGGACCGCATCATCTCCGACATGAACCGGTGCACGACGGCCAGCTCGTCGTCGGTGAACCGGGCCATCACCTCGTCGGTGCGGCGGCCGAGCGGGCCGAAGAAGCTCTGCGCGAGGGTGGCGCCCCGGTCGGCGTAGTGCAGCAGGACCTTGCGCCGGTCGACGGTGTCCCGGTCGCGCCGGATGTGGCCGACGCGCTCCAGCCGGTCGACCAGCGCCGTCACCGACCCGGAGGAGAGGTTGAGCACCTCGCCGAGCCGGCCCGGGGTGATCGGCTCACCGACCAGCTCGGCCTCCATCACCGCGATGAGGGCCTGCAGGTCGGTGGCGTTGAGCCCGTGCAGGCCGGCGAACGCGTGCCCGACGTGTTGCGCGTCGAACGAGTAGCGACGCAGGTCGTTGGTGATCTCCGCGACCATCCGCCCCCGTGGGTCGTTCCGCCGCCGGTACATGCCGTGCCCCGTCACCGCTCGCCGCCACCCCCCTGCCTGCCCCGGTCCGGTTGCAGCATAGGCCCTCCCCGGATAATCTCGCTCATCAAGATACTCTCTCGGCAAGAATCACCCCCGCAAAGAAACCTGTGAGGGCACCGATGTCACTGTTCACCCGCGTCGCCCGGGGCCGGCTGGCCGCCTGGCTCACCGTGGTCGCCGCACTCGTCGTCGGCGCGGTCGTCTTCGGCCTACCCAAGCCGGACAATCCCCAACCCGTCTCCGCCACCGGCCTGTCCGTCGAGTGGCAGTCGACGCAGGTCGAGCGACTCCAGGAGCAGCTGCCCTCCCGGGACACCCAGCCCGCCCTGGTGGTGGTCAGCCGCGACGACCGCGCCCCGCTCAGCGCCGCGGACCGGAGCGCGCTCGACGGCGCGGCGGCGAAACTCGGCGCGCTCGCCGCCGGCGGCCGGGTCGCCCCCGCCCAGGTCTCCCCCGACGGCACCGTCGCGCTGGTCGCCGTGCCGCTGTCCACCGCCGGCGATCAGCAGGCCGTGGTCGACGAGGTGGTCAAGGTGCGGGACGCGGTCGCCGACCTGCCCGACGACCTGACCGTCGAGGTCACCGGCGGGCCGGCGTTCACCGCCGACCTGAGCAAGGTCTTCCAGGGTGCCGACACCACCCTGCTGCTGGTCACCGCCGCCGTCGTGGCGCTGCTGCTGCTGGTCACCTACCGCAGCCCGTTCCTGTGGCTCGTGCCCCTGCTGGTCGTGGCCGCCGCCGAGCAGCTCACCCTGCGCACGGTGGAGACCGTCGTGCCCGCGCTCGACATCTACCTGCCCAGCGGCCAGGTCACCGGCATCGCCAGCGTGCTGGTCTTCGGCGCCGCCACCGACTACGCCCTGCTGCTCATCGCGCGCTACCGCGAGGAACTGCGCCGCGAGGAGAACCGCTTCACCGCGATGCGCTCCGCCCTGCGCCGCACCGCCGAGCCGATCCTGGCCAGCGGCGGCACCGTCGTGCTCGGTGTGCTGACGCTGCTGCTGTCGGAACAGGAGACGAACCGGGCGCTCGCGGTGGCCTGCGCCATCGGCGTCGTGTTCGCCATGCTCTCCGCCCTGTTCGTGCTGCCCGCCGCGCTCGTGCTCTTCGGCCGCGGCCTGTTCTGGCCGTTCGTCCCCCGGGTCGGCAGCGCCGCCCGCGAGGGCCGGCTCTGGGGACGCCTCGGCGCGCTCGTCATCCGCCGGCCGCTGCCGGTCGCGGTGCTGGCCACCCTGCTCCTGGTCGGCCTCGCGCTCGGCGGCCTGGGCATCCGCACCGGTCTGTCCGAGACCGAGCAGTTCCGCGAGAAGCCGGAGGCGGTCGCCGGCGCGGAGACCCTCGCACGCGCCTTCCCGGCCGGCAGCACCCAGCCGGTTGCCGTGCTCACCAACCCGCAGGCCGCCGCGGCGGTCGTCGCCGCAGCCGACGCGGTCGACGGGGTCGCGTCGGTCCGCCCCGGCCTGGCCGGCGACCGGGTCGCCCAGGTCGACGTGGTGCTCACCGCCGAGCCGGGTAAGATCG
>NZ_CADEAU010000227.1 GCF_902825405.1 Micromonospora maritima
GGCGCTGCGCGCGGTCGGCCTGGCCGACCGGGCCGGTGACCCGGTGGCCACGCTCTCCGGTGGCCAGCAGCAGCGCGCCCTGATCGCCCGTGCTCTGGCCGGTGGGCCGGAGCTGCTGGTGCTCGACGAGCCGACGGCCGGGGTCGACGCGGCCAGCCAGGAGGCGTTCGCCGAGGCGCTGCGCGCGTTCCGCGACGGCGGGGGCACGGTGCTGCTGGTCGCCCACGAGTTGGGCCCGCTGCGCCCACTGATCAGCCGGGCCGTGGTGGTGCACCAGGGCGGGATCGCCCACGACGGCCCGGTGCCCGAGCCGGCCGGCCACCACGCCGACCCGGACCACGAGCACGTGCACCCGCACTGCGACGAGGAGCCCGCCGGGCTCTGGACAGGCATCTGAGATGGACCTCTTCCAGTACGACTTCATGCTCCGCGCCCTGGTCGGCGCGCTTGTCATCGGGCTGGCCGCGCCGGCGCTCGGCATCTACCTGGTGCAGCGCCGGCTGGCGTTGATCGGCGACGGCATCGGGCACGTGGCGCTCACCGGCGTCGGCGCGGGCCTGCTGCTCAACCGCTCCCCCGTGCTGGTGGCGGTGCTCGCGGCCACGCTCGGCGCGGTCGTCATCGAACTGGTCCGCGCGTACGGGCGCACCTCCGGCGACCTGGCGCTGGCACTGCTGTTCTACGGGGGCATCGCCGGCGGCGTGATGCTGGTCGGGCTCTCCGACGCCAGCAGCGGGTCGCTCAACGCGTACCTGTTCGGGTCCCTGACCACCACGTCGCAGGGCGACCTGGTGACCATCGGCGTGCTCGGCGCGGTGCTGCTGGTGACCATGCTGGTGCTGCGTCCGGCGCTGTTCGCGGTCTGCCACGACGAGGAGTACGCCCGGGTGTCCGGCCTGCCGGTGCGGGCGCTGAACCTGCTCATCGCGGTGGGTACCGCGGTCACCGTGACCATCGCCATGCGGGCGGTCGGGGTGCTGCTGATCAGCGCGCTGATGGTGGTGCCGGTGGCCACCGCGCAGCAGGTGACCCGGGGCTTCCGGTCCACCATGGCGGCGGCGATGGCGTTGGGCCTGTTCGCGGCCGGCGCCGGAGTCTTCGTGGCGGCCACCGCCGACACCGCGCCCGGCGCCTCGGTGGTGCTGGTGGCGATCGGCTCGTTCCTGGTGGTGGCGCTCGGCGCGGCCGGCGTCCGGGCGGTGCGGCGTCGGGGCCGGTCGACCGGGCACGCGCCGGTGGCCGAGCCGGCGGAGCACGAGGTGGCGCTCAGATGAGGCCGCGCCGGCCGGCGCAGCTGGCATTGGTTACCGTTACGGGGTGACCGGCACGAACGGGTACGACGCCTTCGAGGGCGCGGGCGACCTGCTGCGCGCGCTCTCGGCTCCCATCCGGCTGGCGATCGTGAGCGAGCTGGCCGAGGGCGAGCGCTGCGTGCACGAGTTGGTGGAGAAGCTCGGCGCCCCGCAGCCGCTGGTCTCCCAGCACCTGCGGGTGCTGCGCGGCGCCGGCGTGGTGCGCGGCTCCCGGCGGGGCCGGGAGATCGCGTACGCGTTGGTCGACGAGCACGTGGCGCACATCGTGGCCGACGCGGTGAGCCACGCCGGCGAAGGGTCGTCCTGAGTCGCGGATCGGCCCTGTGCCGATGCCCGCCCACCGTGGCAGGCTGTCCGGCGTGAAGATCTACGCCGACCGTTTTCCGACCGCCGTCCGCCAGTTCCTCACCGATCTGCTCGTGGTCGTCTGGGTGTACGCGGCGATCCGCTTCGCGCTCTGGCTGCACGACCTCGTCGAGAAGCTCGCCGTACCCGGGCGGAAGCTGGAGGGGGCCGGGGGCGGACTGGCCGACAACCTGGCCGACGCCGGCGGCAAGGTCGGCCGGGTGCCGCTGGTCGGCGACGAGCTGACCGCTCCCTTCAACCGCGCCGCGGACGCCGCCCGGGCGATGGCCGACGCCGGCCGCGACCAGCAGGAGCTGGTCGGCCAGCTGGCGCTCGCGCTGACCGTCGCGGTGCTGGTGTTCCCGCTCGGCCTGGTGCTGTTCGGCTGGCTGCCGCTGCGGGTGCGCTGGATGCGCCGGGCCGGCGCGGCGAAGGCGATGGCCACCGTGCCCGCCGGGCGGGACCTGTTGGCGCTGCGCGCGCTCGCCGGTCAGCCGCTGTCGAAGCTCACCCGGATCGCGCCGGACGTGGCCGAGGCGTGGCGGCGCGGCGACGACGCGACGGTCGACGCGCTCGCCGCGCTGGAGCTGCGCAGACTGGGGCTGCGGGGCGGCCGGTAGGGTGTGCCGGTGCTGTACTTCCTGATCGTCGTCGCCGTGCTGCTGCTGGGCTACGCGGGCGTGCTGGTGAGCTTCGTCCGCAAGGGCCGCAAGATCCCGCCCTCGGCCTACCTGGTGTTGGCCGCCCTCAACGGCCTGATCCTGGCCGCGGTGATCGCCTGGGCGATCGCCCGCGGTTGAGCGGCTGTTAAAAGGGGTCCCCTCCTCTACCGGATGCGTTAACAAGGGGCCCTTCCTTACAGGCGGCGGCGGACGTCCTCGGCGGTGGACGGGCCGGGCTGCCAGCGGGCCACCCAGGGCAGGTCGGCGGGCGGGGTGACCACCCCGGTCTCCAGCGAGGCGTACCGGCCGGCGACGATCCGTTTGGCGGCGGCAACGTCGACCGAGTCGGTGTTCGACCACAGGCCGCTGAACAGCTCGTCGACGCGCAGCCGGGCCTGGCGGCAGAACAGGTCGGCCAGCTCGACGTTCTCCGGGTGCTCGGCGAGTTCGGCGTAGGCCCGGACGCAGACCGCGGACATCGCGAACAGCTCGGCGCCGATGTCCACCACCCGGCCGAGGAACGCCTGCTTGCGTTCCATCTTCCCCTGCCAGCGGGACATCGCGTAGAAGGTGGAGCGGGCCAGCTTGCGCGAGGTCCGCTCGACGTGCCGCAGGTGCCCGGCCAGCGGCCCGAACTCCTGGTACGCCCCGGGCGCCTGGCCCCGGCCGACGGCCAGCGTGGGCAGCCACCTGGCGTAGAAGGCGCCGGCCCGCGCGCCGGCCTTCGCCTTGCGGCCCAGCCCCGCGTCCGGGTCGATGATGTCGCCGGCGACCGACAGGTGCGCGTCGACCGCCTCCCGGGCGATCAGCAGGTGCATGATCTCGGTGGAGCCCTCGAAGATGCGGTTGATCCGCAGGTCGCGCAGGAGCTGCTCGACCGCGGCCGGCCGTTCGCCTCGGGCGGCGAGCGAGTCGGCCGTCTCGTAGCCGCGCCCGCCCCGGATCTGGATCAGCTCGTCGGCGATCCGCCAGGCCATCTCGCTGGCGTAGAGCTTGACCAGCGCCGCCTCGATCCGGATGTCGTTGCGGTCGTCGTCGGCGAGCAGGCAGGACAGGTCCAGCATCGACTCCATGCCGTACGTGGTGGCCGCGATGAAGGACAGCTTCTTCGCCACCGCCTCGTGCTCACCGACCGGCCGGCCCCACTGGACCCGGTCGGCGGCCCACTCCCGGGCCACGTTGAGCGCCCACTTGCCGGCGCCGACGCACATGGCCGGCAGCGAGAGCCGCCCGGTGTTCAGCGTGGTCAACGCGATCTTCAGCCCCTTGCCCTCACCGCCGATCACGTTCTCCTTCGGCACGAGGACGTCGTGGAACCGGGTGAGGCTGTTCTCCAGGCCGCGCAGCCCGACGAAGGCGTTGCGCCGTTCCACCGTGATGCCCTCGCTGTCGCCCTCCACCACGAAGGCGGTGATGCCGCCCCGCCGCCCCTCCGCCGCCGGTACCCGGGCCATCACCACCAGCAGGGTGGCGACCGTGCCGTTGGTGGCCCAGAGCTTCACCCCGTTGAGCCGGTAGCCGGTGCCGTCGGAGGTGGGCTCGGCGGTGGTGGCCAGCCGGGCCGGGTCGGAACCCACGTCCGGCTCGGTGAGCAGGAACGCGGAGACCTCGCCCGCGGCCAGCCGGGGCAGGAAGCGTTCCTTCTGCTCCGGCGTGCCGAACATCTTCAGCGGCTGCGGCACGCCGATCGACTGGTGCGCGGAGAGCAGCGCGCCGATCGCCGGGCTCACCGAGCCAGCGAGCATCAGCGCCCGGCAGTAGTGCAGGTTGCTCAGCCCGAGCCCGCCGTACTTCCGGTCGATCTTCATGCCGAATGCGCCGAGCCGGGCCATCCCGTGGAACACCTCGTCGGGGATGCGCGCGTCGCGCTCGATCGCCGCGCCGTCCACCTCGGACCTCAGGTACGCCCCGAACGCGGCGAGGAACTCGTCGGCGCGGGCCACGTCGTCCGGGTCGGACCGGGGCCAGGGATCGATCAGATCGAGCCGGAACCGGCCGAGGAACAGCTCCTTGCCGAAACTGGGCCGGTCCCAGGCCGCCTCGCGGGCCGCCTCGGCGACCTGGCGGGCCTCCTTCTCGGAGACCTGGCCCGCCTCGGCGGGCAGCGGCCCCGCGCCGTCGGCGGACTCGGGCCGGCTGTTCTGTGTCGTGGTCACGGCTGCCTCCTGGATGGTCGGTCCGGCTGCGGTCGACGTGCGCGACGAAGACGACGCTACCCCCGGGTGTTACCCAGGGGTAGCGTCGCGTGCACGCCCGATTTGGCGGACCGTCAGTCGCCGGACAGCGTCCGCGGGTCGTCGTCCTCGTCGTCGATGTCGTCCTCACCCCAGTTGCGCCGGGCGAACGGCAGGATCACCCAGAAGGTCAGGAACCAGACCCCGGTGACCGCGCTGAGCACGAATGCGATCGGCCGGGGCAGCACGAAGTCGGTGATCAGCAGGACCGCGCTGACCATCGCGATCAGCATGAAGAACAGGCCACCGGTGGCCATCCGGTGGGAGAAGCGGACCAGCTCCGGCTTGCGCCCCTGGCGGAACAGCGCCCGGTGGAACGCGACCGGCGAGATGATCATCGCGGTCGCCGCCGCGGCGGCGAGCAACGCCACGATGTAGACGTCCCGCTGAAACTCGGTGGTCCGGGTGAACCCGTTGCTGAACGGCAGGGTCAGCAGGAAGGCGAAGAGGATCTGCACGCCGGTCTGTGCGACGCGCAACTCCTGCAAGAGGTCGGCGAAGTTACGCTGCCAGCGCTGCTTCTCGGATTCCTTGGACACTCGCGAACCTCCGGTGAAGACGGCACGACCGGCGGGTGAACGCCCGCCGGCAGCACCGCCAGTGCCCCGGCGGGGGGATCGCGAAACGCGCTCATGCTCCCCGGCGGATGCGGCCCTCGTACCGGGCCTCCAACTCGGCATTGTGCTCGTCGCCGCCGGTGATGTTGGCGGAGAGGTAGACCGGCGGCTTCTCGCCGGCTGCCAGCAGCCGGGCCACCACCTCGGCGACGATCTGCTGGGCCAGCAGCGCCGCGGTGATCGAGGAGACCGCGCCGACCGCGCCGCCGCCGGGCAGCGGCAGCGTCGCGTCGCCGTACGGGGCGCCGTTGTCCAGCACCACGTCGGCGAAGTCGGCGAGCTTGCGGCCGGACGGGTGCCGCGACGTCATCCGGGCCGAGTGCTGGGCCGAGGTGATCGCCACCAGGCCGTGCCCGCGCTCCTTCACGATGGCGGCGAACTCCACCATCGCCCCGTTCACGCCCGAGTTCGAGGCGAGCACGAACACGTCCTGCGGCCGGATCGGGGCCAGTTCGTAGAGGCGGTGCGCCACGGCCGGCTCGCGTTCCAGCTTCGGGCCGAGCACGTCGGCCGGTTCCCCGCCCCGCAGCACCAGGTCGCGCAGCGCGATCCGGTTGGTGGGGACCAGCCCGCCGGCCCGCCCGGCGATCTCCATGGCGAGCGCCTCGGAGTGCCCGGTGCCGAAGGCGTGCACCACCGCGTCGGCGCGCAGCGCGTCGGCGATCAGGTCGGCCGCCGCGGCCACGTTCCGCCGCTGCTCGGCGGCCACCCGGCCCATCGTCTCGGTCACCATCGCCAGGTAGTCCTCGGCGCTCACCGTCATGCTTCCTCCGCTCCTGTGCACCGGGCGAGGATCGCCTCGGCCAGCGGGCCGGGCGCCTCGTCGGGAATCCAGTGGCTGACGCCGTCGAGCACCAGGAAGCGGTAGTCCCCGGTGACGTGCGCCGCGCACGCCTGCGCGGCCGTCCGACCGATCGCCACGTCCCGGTCGCTCCAGACGTACGTGGTCGGCACCTCGACCGGTCCGACGGCCTTCATGTCCGTCCCGCTCATCGCCCGGTACCAGTTGAGCGCCGCGGTGAGCGCCTGCGGGTCGCGCATCGGCTCGGCGTAGCGGGCCACCACGTCGGCGTCGCCCACCCCGCGCAGGAGCCGCCGCAACGCGGCGCCGTGCAGCGCCAGCAGCACCTTCTCCGCCTTGCCCGGCATCCGGAACAACGCGATGTAGGCGGACTTCGCCTTCTGCCGGGGGTCGGTGGCGAGCGCGT
The DNA here is from genome assembly GCF_902825405.1 of Micromonospora maritima. Lineage (GTDB taxonomy): Bacteria > Actinomycetota > Actinomycetes > Mycobacteriales > Micromonosporaceae > Micromonospora > Micromonospora maritima. The sequence goes on from NZ_CADEAU010000227.1 coordinate 6,380, forward strand.
GGCCCATCGCGGCGGGGTGCGGCACCGACACCGCGGTCAACGTCCGCACCCGCTCCGGGTACGCCGCCGCCAACCCCCAGGCCACGATCGCGCCCCAGTCGTGGCCGACCAGGTGGGCCCGGGTCACCCCGAGCGCGTCGAGCACGCCGGCCGCGTCGGCCACCAGCTCCGGGATCCGGTACGCCTCGACGGCGGCCGGCCGCGCGAGCGGCGAGTAGCCGCGCTGGTCCAGCGCGTACGTGCGCAGCCCGGCGGCGTGCAGCGCGGGCGTCACCGCGTCCCACTCGCCGGAGTGCTGCGGGAAGCCGTGCAGCAGCAGGACCGGGTCGCCGCCCTCGGGGCCGCCGGTACGTACCTCGAACGTCAGTCCCCGCGCCTCGACCCGCATGATCGCCACCGTAGCCGACAGTCGCCCTGCTGGGCCCGGGGCAGGCCGCGGTGCTAGCGTCTGCGACGAGACAACTTCACATCCGACAGGGGAGCGCACAGCGCTGAGAGTGCGGGCCGAGGCCCGCAGACCCTCGAACCTGATCTGGGTAATGCCAGCGCAGGGAGTTCGGTCGACCTCCAGCCGCGCCGCCGTCCGGGCGTTCCGGGCGCGGCGTGCGTCTTCTCCTGGTTCCTCATCTGAACTGGGAGTCCGTCATGAGCCACACCGACAGCAACCGCTGGCGTACGGTCGACATCGTCGTCGCCTCGGTGATCGCCGTCGCCTTCGGCGTCGTCTTCTGGGCCTGGGGCCTGCTCTGGAGCGCCACCGACGCGGCGTTCGCGTTCTTCCCGCCGGCACAGGCGCTGCTCTACGGCGTCTGGCTGGTCCCGGCGGTGCTCGCCGGCCTGATCATCCGCAAACCGGGCGCGGCGCTCTACTGCGAGACCGTGGCCGCGATCGTCTCCGCGCTGCTGGGCAGCCAGTGGGCGAGCATCGTGATCCTCCAGGGCCTGATGCAGGGCATCGGCGCCGAGCTGGCGTTCGCCGCGTTCCGCTACCGCTCGTTCCGGCTTCCGGTGGCGGTGCTGGCCGGCGCGCTGACCGGCCTGGGCGCGGCGATCTTCGACTTCGTCTACTGGAACAAGGCCTACGAGCTGACCTCCTACCGGATCCCGTACGCCCTGATCACGATCGTCAGCGCCACCGTCGTGGCCGGCCTCGGCGCGCACCTGCTGACCCGGGCGCTGGCCAACACCGGCGTCCTGGACCGCTTTCCCGCCGGCCGCGACCGCGCCCTGGTCTGACCGGTCCGCCGCCCTGTTGATCAAGGGGTTCGCGTCGGCGGCGGGCGATATCCCTGACGCGAACTCCTTGATCAACGAGGCTGGGGTCGGAACGGGAGGGGGTGTGGAACGGTGAGCGGGGTGGTTCTCCGGGGGTTCGGGTGGCGGCACGGGGGGCGCCGGGCCTGGGCGGTGCGTGGGGTCGACCTGCGTGTCGAGAGCGGGGAACGGGTCCTGCTGCTCGGGGCCTCCGGAGCCGGCAAGAGCACGCTGCTGGCGGCGCTGGCCGGGCTGCTCCCCGAGGACTCCGGCGAGCAGGAGGGCACCGTCGAGATCGACGGGCTGGACCCGCGCAAGGCGCGCGAACGCGTCGGCGTCGTCTTCCAGGACCCGGAGACCCAGCTGGTGATGGCCCGCTCCGGCGACGACGTCGCGTTCGGGTTGGAGAACCGGGGCGTACCCGCCGAGGAGATCTGGCCCCGGGTGGACGAGGCGCTGCGCCGGGTCGGCTTCCCCTACCACCGGGACCGGCCCACCGCCGCGCTCAGCGGGGGCGAGCAGCAACGCCTCGCGCTGGCCGGCACGCTCGCGCTCCGCCCCGGCCTCCTGCTGCTGGACGAGCCGACCGCCAACCTCGACCCGACCGGCGCGGCCCTGATCCGCCGGGCCGTCGCGGACGCGCTCGACCCGGACACCACACTGATCCTGGTCGAGCACCGGGTGGCCGAGGCGCTGCCGCTCGTCGACCGCGTGGTGGTGCTGGAACCGGGTGGCGGCGTACGGGCCGACGGGCCGCCGGAGGCGGTCTTCGCCGCGCACGGCGACGCGCTGGCCGCCGCCGGGGTCTGGGTGCCCGGGCACACCGTCCCGCCGCGGCACGCCACCACGCCG
>NZ_CADEAU010000228.1 GCF_902825405.1 Micromonospora maritima
GTCGGCGCGGTCGGCGGTGTGCTCGTGGCGGGCTTCGCCGCCGCCGGGGCGGCCAGGCCGTCGGCCGAGGTGGGCGCGTCGACCCGGGTGTCGGTGGCGTCGCGTGCCCCCGAGCCCTCGGCGGGCTTGTCGGGAGGCGGGGCCATGCCGGGGGCCCGGGTGAACTTCGGGGCAGGCGCGTCGGCGGGGACCGTGGCCCGACCCACGGCCGCACGGCCGGTCGCTGGTGTATTGCCCTGCGCGGCCTCCTCCTCGACCGGGGTGGCCGAGGTCCCCTTGTTCCCCGACTTCGCCTGTGTCTCCGTCATCAACTAGTCCTGTTCGTCAGGCTCGTCGGCATTGCGAGCAATCGCCACGATAGTCACGCCGTCCGGGAGGTCCATCAGCTTGACCCCCATTGTGTTCCGGTCACGCGTACGGCGTACAGGCTTCACCGGAGTCCGGATGACGCCGCCATTGCTGGTGATGGCGAACAGCTCGTCCTCCGGATCGATCACGACCGCGCCGACCAGACCACCGCGTCGCTCGGTGATCTTCGCAGTCAGCACGCCCTTACCTCCCCGGCCCTGGACCGGGTATTCCTCGATCGGGGTACGTTTCGCGTAACCCCCGTTCGTCGCGACCAGAACGTCCAGACCCTCCCGGACCACCTCGACGGCGAGCAACTCGTCCTCGCCGCTGAAGCGCATGCCGATCACTCCGGAGGTGGCCCGGCCCATCGGACGCAGCGCCTCGTCGGTGGCGTTGAAGCGGATGGCCTGCGCGTTCTTCGACACGAGCAGCAGGTCGTCCTCCGGAGCCACCAGGACCGCACCGACCAGCTCGTCCTCATCGCGCAGGTTGACCGCGATGATGCCGCCGGAACGGTTGGAGTCGAACTCCTCGAGCCGCGTCTTCTTCACCAGGCCGTTTCTCGTGGCCAGTACCAGGTAGGGCGCCACCTGGTAGTTCGGGATTTCGATGATCTGCGCGATCTGCTCGTCCGGTTGGAACGCGAGCAGGTTGGCCACGTGCTGGCCCTTGGCCACCCTACTGGCCTCGGGAAGCTCGTACGCCTTCGCCCGGTAGACCCGACCCTTGTTCGTGAAGAACAGGATCCAGTCGTGGGTAGAGCATACGAAGAAGTGGCTCACAATGTCGTCCTGCCGGAGCGTCGCCCCGCTGACGCCCTTGCCCCCACGCCGCTGCGACCGGTAGAGGTCGACCTTCGTCCGCTTGGCGTACCCGGTGCGCGTGATCGTCACGACCACGTCCTCGCGGGCGATGAGGTCCTCCATCGAGACCTCGCCGTCGAACGGCACGATCTTGGTGCGGCGCTCGTCGCCCCACTTGGCGACGATCTCGCCCAGCTCGTCGGAGACGATCCGCCGCTGCCGCTCCGGCTTGGCCAGGATGTCCTTGAGGTCGGCGATCTCCAGTTCGAGCTTGGCCAGGTCGTCCAGGATCCGCTGCCGCTCCAGGGCGGCCAGCCGGCGCAGCTGCATGTCCAGGATCGCGGTCGCCTGGACCTCGTCGATGTCCAGCAGCCGGATCAGGCCCTGCCGGGCGTCCTCGACCGTGGGCGAGCGCCGGATCAGGGCGATCACCTCGTCCAGCGCGTCCAGCGCCTTGGACAGACCGCGCAGGATGTGCGCCCGCTCCTCCGCCTTGCGCAGCCGGAACGCGGTCCGCCGCCGGATCACCTCGATCTGGTGCTCGACGTAGTAGCGGATGAACTGGGCCAGGTTGAGCGTGCGCGGCACGCCGTCGACGAGCGCCAGCATGTTGGCGCCGAACGTCTCCTGGAGCTGGGTGTGCTTGTAGAGGTTGTTCAGCACCACCTTGGCGACCGCGTCGCGCTTGAGCACGAGCACGATCCGCATGCCGGTACGCCCGGAGGACTCGTCGCGGATGTCGGCGATGCCGGCGAGCTTGCCCTCCTTGATCAGCTCGGCGATGCGCTCGGCCAGGTTGTCCGGGTTGACCTGGTAGGGCAGCTCGCTGACCACCAGCGCCGGCCGGCCCCGCTTGTCCTCCTCGACCTCGACCACCGCGCGCATCCGGATCGAGCCGCGCCCGGTCCGGTAGGCGTCCTGGATGGCCTGCTGCCCGACGATCAGGCCGTGGGTCGGGAAGTCCGGGCCCTTGACGATCTCCAGCAGGGCTTCCAGCGTGGTTGCCTCGTCGGCCTCGGGGTGCTCCAGGCACCACTGCACGGCCGCGCCGATCTCACGCAGGTTGTGCGGCGGGATCTTGGTGGCCATGCCGACCGCGATGCCCTCGGACCCGTTGATCAGCAGGTTCGGGATCCGCGACGGCAGGATGGTGGGCTCCTTGGCCCGGCCGTCGTAGTTGTCCTGGAGGTCGACGGTGTCCTCGTCGATGTCCCGCAGCATCTCCATGGCGAGCGGGTCGAGCTTGCACTCGGTGTTGTGGCTGACGAAGCCGTCGGAGACGAACGAGTGGTCGTCGGTGTCCACCCGGATGCTGTAGACCGGCTGCACACCGGCGTCGGTGATCTCGGTCACCTCGGCGTAGTAGAAGCGCCCGTCTACGAGCGGCTCGACCACGTCGAGGATGCCCGGCTCGGTGATCCGGGCCGCGATCTCCTCGCGGTCCCGCTCCCAGCGTTCGACCCGGTCCACGTTGTGCCGGCGCAGCCAGTCACGCTCGGTCCAGCGGCTCGCGCCGTGCTCACGGATGAAGTCGCCGACGAACGGCACGTGATCGCCGGAGAGCGCCGTGCTGCTCGCGGGCACCTCGGCCAACTCCGACTCCAGCTTGGCCTGCTTGCGACCAAGGAAGCCGACGTGGGCAGCGAAGATCCGGGCGTCCCGCCGGTTGGTGACGACGACCTTGATCTCGCCGTCGTCGTAACGGCACTGACGGCTGACCACGCCGAACTCCAGCAGCAGCTGCTGCACCTCGCGGGCCAGCCGCTCGCTGCGGGTCGAGTACGAGATCTGGATGGTGTTGCGGGGCAGCAGCGAGGACGAGCCGTCGCCCTCGAAGAGCGCCTGGAGGAAGGCGCGCTTGACCGCGGCCGGCCCGCGCCAGACGAACTCCGGCACGAACTTGTCGGCGCTCCGCGCGCCCACCATCTCGCCGAGCACGCTCGCGCGGAGTGCGGAGAGGTCCTGTACGTCGAGTTCGTGCAGCGTGCTGCCGGAGGCGATGACCCGCTCGGCGACGTACCGGGGGCCGCCGACCGCGAGGTCGTAGGCCGCGAGGACCCGGACGAAGAACTCCCGGTCCACGTTGTTGAAGCCGGCCCGCTGCTCCGACACCCACCCCTCGGACACGAACGCGCCGGCCAGCACGGCCGCCTCGACGTGCTCCAGCATCGGGTAGCCGACCTCGTCCGGCACGCTGCGCTGGAGGACCACCCGGTCGCCCGGGGCGATCTCGGCGAGCAGCTTCCACAGCAGGGTCGGCACACCGGCCACGTTCACCAGGCAGAGCACCGGGTGGTTGTGGGTGCCGGTCAGCTCGTACCCCTCGCGGGTGCGCAGCCGCAGCGTCGGGTGCTCGCCGGAGTGGAAGAACTTGGAGGCGCGGACGAGGTCGCCGTTGCGGTCGCGGACCTTGAGCTCGACGTCGGTCTCGCTGCTCGGCGCGGCGTCCGGGACGACGTCGCCGATCCGCATGCTGCCGTCAGCGGTACGAATACGGACATCCGCGACAAGACAGTACCTCATGGCCGCAGCCGGATCATTTCCGGGCGAGCCGAAGTTGCCGTTGCCGTCGACCAGCGGGTAGCGCAGCGACCACGGCTGCGCCATCCGGACCAGCGCGTCGTAGATGGCCGAGTCACCGTGGGGGTGGAACTGGCCCATCACGTCGCCGACGACCCGGGAGCACTTCACGTAGCCGCGGTCCGGGCGGTAGCCGGAGTCGAACATGGCGTAGAGGATCTTGCGGTGGACCGGCTTGAGCCCGTCCCGGACGTCCGGCAGGGCCCGCCCGACGATGACGCTCATCGCGTAGTCGAGGTACGAGCGCTGCATCTCGACCTCGAGGCCGACCGGCTCGATCCGGTCGTGCTGGACGACCGCGGCCAGTGTCTCCGGGGTCTCCGGCTCGTTCGGGGTGGACTCGGGAGTATCGGTCACTGTTAACCCTTATCAGACTCTTCAGTCGTGGTCTCGCTGTGGATAACGGCTGTGGAAAGCGTTCAGGCTGTGGATAACTCTGTGGACCGCCGGGCCGACCGGTGGATCGCCGGCCGGCCCGGACCGGTCCGTCAGATGTCCAGGAACCGCACGTCCTTGGCGTTGCGCTGGATGAACGAGCGACGTGCCTCGACGTCCTCACCCATGAGGACGCTGAACAGCTCGTCCGCGGTTGCGGCGTCGTCCAGCGTGACCTGACGCAGGGTGCGGGTGGCCGGGTTCATCGTGGTCTCCCACAGCTCGGGGTAGTTCATCTCACCGAGACCCTTGAACCGCTGGATGTCGTCCGGCCGGGCGTTGGCCTTCTTCTGCTGACGCAGCGCGATCAGCCCGTCACGCTCCCGGTCGGAGTACGCGTACTGGGCGTCGTCGCCCTTCTTGTTCCACTTGATCTTGTATAGCGGCGGGGCGGCCAGGTAGACGTGGCCCAGCTCGACGAGCGGCCGCATGAAGCGGAACAGCAGGGTGAGCAGGAGCGTCTGGATGTGCTGGCCGTCGACGTCGGCGTCGGCCATCAGCACGATCTTGTGGTAGCGCAGCTTCTCGATGTCGAAGTCGTCGTGGATGCCGGTGCCCAGCGCGGTGATCAGCGCCTGCACCTCGTTGTTCTTCAGCACCCGGTCGATCCGGGCCTTCTCCACGTTGAGGATCTTGCCGCGGATCGGCAGGATCGCCTGCGTGCGCGGGTCGCGACCCTGCTTGGCCGAACCGCCTGCCGAGTCACCCTCGACGATGAAGACCTCGGACTCGCGCGGATCGGTCGACTGGCAGTCGGCCAGCTTGCCCGGCATCGAGCCGGACTCCAGCAGCGACTTGCGGCGGGCGAGCTTGCGCGCCTGCTGGGCGGCGATCCGGGCCCGCGCGGCCTGGGACGCCTTCTGGATGATGATCTTCGCCTCGGCCGGGTTGCGGTCGAACCAGTCGACAAGCGACTCGTTGCAGACCCGCTGCACGAAGCCCTTGACCGGGGTGTTGCCCAGCTTGGTCTTGGTCTGACCCTCGAACTGCGGGTCGGTCAGCTTGACCGAGATGATCGCGGCCAAGCCCTCGCGGATGTCTTCCCCGGAGAGCCGCTCGTCGCCCTTGAGCAGCTTCTTCTCGGCGCCGTAGCGGTTGACCACGCTTGTCAACGCGGCCCGGAAGCCCTCCTCGTGGGTGCCGCCCTCGTGGGTGTTGATGTTGTTGGCGAAGGTGTAGACCGACTCGCCGTACGACTCGTTCCACTGCATGGCGATCTCGACCGACATGCCCGTCTCCTCGGCGCCGAACTCGACCACCGTCTTGTGGATCGGGTTCTTCGAGGCGTTGAGGTGCCGGACGAAGTCGGCGATGCCGCCCTCGTAGTGGAAGGTGACCTCGCGGATCTTCCCTTCCTCGTCCTCCGGCACCCGCTCGTCGAGCAGGTGGATGGTGAGGCCCCGAGTGAGGAAGGCCATCTCCTGGAGTCGCCGGTAGATGGTGTGGAAGTCGAAGTCGACGGTCTCGAAGACGTCCGGGTCCGGCCAGAACGACACCGCGGACCCGGTCCGGTCGGTCGGCTCGCCCTTCTCCAGCGGCGTCGGCTTGGAGTGGTCGTAGCGCTGCCGCCAGACGAAGTTGTCCTTGTGGATCTCCACGGCCATCCTGGTGGACAGCGCGTTGACCACGGAGACGCCGACGCCGTGCAGGCCGCCGGAGACCGCGTACGCCTTGCCGTCGAACTTGCCACCGGCGTGCAGCACGGTCAGCGCGACCTCGACGCCCGGCTTCTTCAGCTTGGGGTGCAGGTCGACCGGGAAGCCGCGGCCGTTGTCGGTGACCCGGACCCCCCCGTCGCCGAGGAGCACCACGTCGATGGTGTCGCAGTGCCCGGCCAGCGCCTCGTCCACCGCGTTGTCGACGACCTCCCACACCAGGTGGTGCAGACCGCGCTCGCCGGTGGACCCGATGTACATACCGGGCCGCTTCCGGACCGCTTCCAGGCCCTCCAGCACGGTGATGGACTCGGCGCCGTACTTCTTGTTGTCCTCCGCTGCCACCCTCGGCCACTTTCTCGCACCGGCCGCGCGTGGGCGCGGGGCGCGGGTTCGGCGGACAGGACGCGACGTCGACGCGCACGGTCCGCCCCCGGGATCGCCAGGTCACGGATCGTGTACGCCGGTCGCCGCGGATGCCCGCGGATCGCGATCGGCTCGGACCCGATGCGGGACAATGATCAAGGGCCCTGAGGGCCCGTGTCCGTCGCTCCGTGTCGGGTCTTTCGTCTCGCCCTCAATCTTACTGTGCGGAGCCGACCAAACCGCCACTCGGCACCCTCTCCGGGGCGGCTGAGAATGCCGTAGCCGGACGAACCTCGCTGCCTGCGACTCCCCCTACACGCCAGAGGACCCGTGCCGCGCCATCGGCCGCCGCGACCCGTGGCCGGTCGCCGGACCGGCGGACGGCGGGGCCCGACCGGGGGTCGCGGCGGAACTCGACGTGCCGTACCTTTTGCGGCGCCGCCCTTGCGGTCTTGATCTTTCGCGCCCGGACCGGGGACCATCGCCGGAGATGGTCCGACGACGCTTGGTGAGAGGTGAGCCAGATGGGGCTGGACAACGTCGCGGTGCACTGGCCGCGTACCGGCCGCTTCTACGATCCGGTCGCGCCGGCTGAGTTCGTGGACTTCGGCGAGATCGTGGACGTGCCACGCATCTCCGCACCGACCGCCGCGCTCGCCGAGCTGATCGCGAAGACCGGCACGGTGCGGGCGACCGCGTACACGGAGCTGGTCGACCTGATCCTCGGCCTGGAGAATGTGCTCTACGCCACGGAGAACGCGGCCGAGGACGAGGACCCGGTGATCGACCCCGACGGGTGCTCCTGGATCGCCGAGGGTGTGGAGAAGTTCGTCGCCCGGCACCGCCCGTACGGCGAGGCGGTCACGTTCGAGTCGGTCAGCGAGGTGTTGCGCGCGCTGCTCGGCGACGGGCGGCTCGCCGAACAGCAGCTCCGCTGGCTGGACAGCCGGCTCGACCGGTTGCGGGACGAGAGCGGCGAGCCGCCGCAGTGGAACTTCACCTGTGCCGAGCTGAGCGTGCTCGCGGCGTTCTACCGGCGGTGCGCCGAGCGGGGCTTCGCCGTCTACGCCGACGTCTGACCCGGGTCGGCGGGTCCGGTGGTGGCCCGGCTGGCGGCCGCGATCACCTCGGTGAGCGCGCCGTGCAGCTGCCGCAGCTCGGCCAGCGGCAGGCCGAGCCGCTGCACGACGGCCGGCGGGATCCGCTCGGCCCGCGCCCGCAGCGCCTGCCCCTCGGGGGTGAGTGAGACGGCCAGGCTGCGCTCGTCCGAGGCGTCCCGTCCGCGCCGTACGTAGCCGGCGGCCTCCAGCCGCTTCAGCAGCGGCGACAGCGTCCCCGGGTCGAGCTGGAGCAACCGGCTCAGCTCCCGGCCCGACAGCGGCGCGTGCTGCCAGAGCGCCAACATGACCAGGTATTGCGGATGGGTCAGGCCCATCGGCTCCAGCAGCGGACGGTAGACGGCGACGACCCCACGAGCGGCGACGGACAGGGCGAAGCAGACCTGCTGCTCCAGCGCCAGGGGATCGTCCTCGACCCGGTCGGTCACGTGCGTCCCTCCTCGTCGTCGTTGCGATGATACCAACAATTGGTGTACCAATTGTTTGTGCACCAAGTACCAGAGCGGACAGGGAAGAGGCGGCGATGAGCAGCGACGAGCAGGTGGGCGACGCCTCCGGCCAGGGCGGACGCCTGCTGGGCTGGGTCTTCCGCAACCTCGCCGGCCCCTCCCAGGTGCAGGGTGCCGTGCAGGGCGGCTCCCGGCTGGCGCGCGAGGCCTGGAAGCAGGACCTGGAGCGGCGCAAGCAGTGGAGCCGTGAGCAACGGGAACTCAAGCGCGCCCGCCGAGAGGCACGACGCGCCGGGGGCGTCGGTCAGCCGTAGGTGTCGCGCGGCCCACGGCCGCGCACCCGACGCGGCCCCCGCGACCAGGACGGCGCGGCCGGCCCGTGGATGTGCAACTTGCGCACCACGTTGTGGCCGACCTCACGGGCGATCTGCTTGAGCAGCGAGCCGGCCAACAGGCGCAACTGGGTGGCCCAGGCCGTCGAACGGGCCTCCACGGTCAGCTCGCCGTTCTCCAGCTTCACCGGGCGGCTGTGCTGGGCGACCTCCGGCCCGACCACCTTCTCCCAGGCGCCGAAGACCGTCGCCTCGGCCGCCGGCTGCTGCCACCCCCGCGCCTTCACCAGCTTGTTCAGCACCGCGCCGAGCGGCTGCGGGTCACGCGGGTCCGGGCCGGCGCCGGAATAGCCGCGCAGCCGCCGCTCGCCGTCGCCGCGCAC
>NZ_CADEAU010000229.1 GCF_902825405.1 Micromonospora maritima
AGTTCAGACGTGTGCTCTTCCGATCTCTCCCGGCCAGCCCGGGGCGACCGTGGACCCCAGGTACGCCACCACCACGACCAGCGCGGGCCAGACCGGCCGGGGCGGGCCGACTTCGGTGCGCCGCCGGCCGACGGGCGGTGGCCCGGCGAGCGTCGGCCCGGCGGACCTCGGCCGGGGCGTTCGCGTGACGGGTGATGGCCCGGCGTGCCGGTGGCGGAGCAGGGCGGCGGCGACCAAGGCCAGCGCCACGCCGGTGGCGACCGCCAACTGGGCCGGCGAGGCCAGGAAGTTCTTGCGGCCACCGTCGTCGGCGAACACCAGCAGGCTGCCGCCGAGCCAGAGCAGCGCCGCCACGACCAGCCCCGGTCGGCCCAGCCAGGGCCGCGCCCGGCGGCCCGCACCGAGGTACGACTCGACGAGCGCGATCGGCGCGCAGATGGTCAGCACCACGTGGTTGCCCACGTAGTCGACCGCCTGCCTCGCACTGAACCCGAGGCCGGGCACCGACGTGGCCTCCGCGACGGCCAGGGTGTCGGCGAACTCGGTGTCGTCCAGGAACCCGGGGTTGAACAACGACTGGTCGACCAGGCCGGCCTGGACCACGCCGAACGCGGCGGCGAGCAGCGCGATCCCCGGCCAGCCGAGCCCGAGCCGCCGGGCCGTCTCGCGGATCAGCAGCGCGGCCCCGCCGTACATCGGGGCGAGCACGAGCACGACGAACGGCATGCCGGTGAGGGTGAACCCACCCCAGGAGCACTCGGCGGTCCAGGGCGCGAGCAGCAGGAGCGCGACCACCGGGGCGAGTCGCCGGCGCAGGGTCTCGGTCGTCATGCCCGTACCGTGCCGCAGCCATCCGGCCAGCCGATACGGCCGTCGGCCGACCGGGCCCGAGACCAAAGTCGACGGTCGCGGACCCGGCCGGCGGTGGGCGGGGCCGGGCTAGAGCGCGAACAGCAGGGCGGCGTCGACGAGAACGACCACGGCGGTGGCGAAGTGGACGCCGAAGGCGACGGCCCTGGTGCCGCCGTGCCGGAGCACCACGACGGTGTCAGCCAACGGGTTGAGCGCGACGACCAGCATGTACCAGGCGACCGCGTCGGCGCTGGTGAAGGCGATCAACGCGAGGCCGAGCAGGCCGTAGCCGAGGTCACGCAGACCCTTGACGGTGAGGTAGGCGGTGCTGCCGTCCGGGGTGGCCGCGACGCCGTAGCCGGCGGCGGAGGCGCGCGGTGCCAGGAGGAACCGCGCGCCGATGAAGACGCAGAAGAGGCTGAGGACGATGGCGAGCCCGTAGGCGATGGGGGTGAGCATGGTCCACTCCGTTTGCTAGCGCCACTAGATGTGAGAGCGAAGCTAGCAGAGCGGCGGCAGATTGGCTAGCGGTGCTAGAGTGCCTGCATGTCGATTCAGGCCCGCCGGGAGCGGGAGCGGGCGGAGCGTGAGCGCGCGATCATCACCGCCGCCCGGGACCTGGCCGAATCGGAGGGCTGGGACGCGGTCACCACCCGACGGCTCGCCGCCGAGATCGAGTACAGCCAGCCCGTCCTCTACAGCCACTTCCGGGGCAAGGACGCGATCATGGCGGCGGTCGCGGTGGAGGGCTGCGGCGACCTGGCCGCCGAACTCGCCGCCGCCCGGGCCGCCGCGACCGACCCACGGGAGGCGGTGGCCGGCATCGCCACGGCGTACGCCACCTTCGCCGAACGCCGGCCCGCGCTCTACGACGCGATCTTCACACTGCCGGTCGCCCTCTCCTTCGCCAGCCAGGACACGCCCGTCGAGCTGGCCCGTGCCTTCGCCGAGCTGGCCGAGACGCTGCGCCCGTTCGCCGGTGACGACGACCTGGAGACGTTCACCGAGACGTTCTGGAGCGGGCTGCACGGCCAGGTGATCCTGATGCGCGGTGGCCGGCTGCGGCGGGCCGAGCACGAGCGGCGGCTGGCCCTCCTGGTCGAGCGGTTCACCCGGCTAGGGTGAGCTGACCGCCAGGGAGGAGCACCCGATGGCCATCCACGCACCCGCCGCCGTCGCGACCGACGAACCGCTGCTGACCTGTGTCGACGACGCCACCGGCGAGCGCACCGCGCTGACCGGGCCACAACTGGGTCAGTGGGCGGCCCGCACCGCGGCGCTGCTGCGCGACGGTTGCCGGCTGCGCCCCGGCGACCGGGTGGCGGTGCTGCTGCCGCCGCACTGGCGTACCGCGGCGGTGCTGATCGGCGCCTGGTCGATCGGGCTGGCGGTCTCGTTCCGGCCCCGCGCGCTCGCCGGGCTGCCGGTGCTCGAACCGGGGGCGGACCGGCCCTACGACGCGGTGTTCGTGACCCCGGAACGGCTCGACGACTGGCTGGAGGACGTGCCCGAGGGAACGCACCGCTACCTGGTGGGCACCGGGCCCGGCCCGCTCGACGAGGTGCCGCCGGGCTGGCTGGACTGGTCGGCCGAGGTGCTCCGGCACCCCGCCGACCCGCCGGACCACACCGCGGTCGACCCGGCCGGCCCGGCGACGGCGGACGGCACCAGCTTCGGCGCGTGGCGGCGACTCGCCGCCGAGATCGCCGACCAGCTGGGCCTGCGCCCCGGGGACCGCTTCCAGGTCGACCCCACCGAGCACGAGCACCCCCTCAAGTGGCTCCTGGCCCCCCTCTCCGCCCGCGCCACCATCGTCATCCCCACCCCGCCGCGTTGATCTTGCAGTTGCGGCCCCTCCGCTGTCGGATCCACGGCCTTTGTCGGGCACCCAACCGCATGATCGACGGCGCGGCGGGGAAGCGGGCCGGATGGTGCAGGGGTGGAGCGAGGTTCGGCGGGTCGAGGCGGGGGAGCTGAGCGTCGGGTACGTGGACGCAGGGTCGGCCGACGGGGACGTGGTCGTGCTGCTGCACGGGTGGCCGTACGACATCCACAGCTTCGCCGAGGTCGTGCCGCGACTGACCGACGCCGGACGGCGGGTAATCGTGCCCTACCTGCGCGGGTTCGGGCCGACGCGGATCCGGGACGCCGGCGCGCCGCGCAACGGCCAACCGGCAGCGCTGGCGCAGGACATCCTGGACCTGATGGACGCGCTCGGCGTGGACCGGGCGACGCTCGCCGGGTTCGACTGGGGCGCCCGTACCGCCGCCGTGATCGCCGCGCTGTTCCCCGAGCGCTGCGCGGGGCTGGTCCCGGTGAGCGGCTACCTGATCGCCGGGCAGGACGCGGGCCGCGCACCGCTGCCGCCCGCGGCGGAACAGTCCTGGTGGTACCAGTTCTACTTCGCCACCGATCGGGGGCGCGACGGGTATGACCGGAACCGGCGCGACTTCGCCAGGCTGATCTGGCGTACCGCCTCGCCGCAGTGGCGCTTCGACGACGCGACGTTCGACCGGAGCGCACCGGCGTTCGACAACCCGGACCACGTCGACGTGGTGATCCACAACTACCGCTGGCGGCTCGGGCTCGCCGAGGGTGAGGCGCGGTACGACGAGTGGGAACAGCGACTGGCGGCCAACCCGAGCATCACGGTCCCCACCATCACGCTCGAAGGCGACGCCAACGGCGCCCCGCACCTCGACCCGTCCGTCTACGCGTCCCGCTTCACCGGCAGGTACGAGCACCGCACCGTCACCGGAGGCATCGGCCACAACCTCCCCCAGGAGGCCCCCCAGGAGTTCGCCCACGCCATCCTCGACCTCCCCTGACCACCCCCGCCCCGCCCTCGGGCGAGCCCCGTCGTCGGGCCCGCTCGGGTATTCGTCGATCTTGGACTTGTGGCATCTACCAAAGGCCGCGAAGCCGACATTCGAGGCGCCACAACTCCAAGATCGACGGCGGTGGGCGCGATGGCCCGGTTGTACCGGCGGCGCGGCTTCACCGACGCCGGCCGCCGCACCCGCCACCTGCGCCGCCGGTAAAGGTGGGATCCCCCGGTCGAGCGGCAGCGGTCTCGTCCTGCCGAGGACTGTTGCGAACGCCGCTGACGTGGTCTTATGTCGGGACGACGACGTCATCGACCCGCAGCTTTGACAACCCCGCGTCGGTACTCCTTTCATGCCTCTCGAAAGGTGCAACGATGCACAGGAAACCGACGATCCACCTGGCGGTGCTCGCTGCTGCCGCCGCCACGTTCCTGACCTCCGGGGGAGCATCCGCCACGGCCGCACCCGTGGGCCCCTCCGCCGAGGTCGCCGCCTGCGAGCCGGGCGCCGACACGCACAGCGCCGCCCGGATCCGGGAGGGCGCCACCGCCCAGGAGCCGGAGCTCTACTCGAAGAACGAGGCGAACGCGTACGGCGTGATCAAGGACGCCCCGCGCCTGGCCGACGGCAGCGTCCGCATCCCCACGGTCTTCCACATGGTCTCCGACCACGAGCTGAGCGCGGCCGAGAAGGCCCGCTGGAACACGCTCATCGCCGCACAGATGACCGTGCTCAACGACTCGTTCGCCGGCCGCACCTCGGCCGACGCCTCCGACACGCCGTTCCGGTTCTCGCTCGTCGACACCACCTGGACCGTCAACAGCGCCTGGTACACGGTGGTGCCGGGGAAGAACGAGCGGGACATGAAGAAGGCGCTCTACACCGGCGACTCCCGCACGCTCAACGTCTACGCGGCGAACATCGGCGACGGGCTGCTCGGCTGGGCGTACTTCCCGAAGGGCTACAACAACGGCCGCGACTACATCGACGGCGTGGTCATGCTCGACGAGTCGATGCCGGGCGGCACCGCCGGCAAGTACGCGCTCGGCGACACGCTCACCCACGAGGTCGGGCACTGGCTGATGCTGGAGCACACGTTCGCGCACGGCTGCTCCGCGTCGGGTGACTTCGTCGCCGACACGCCGCGCGAGGCGGCGCCGCAGTTCAACTGCCCGGTCGGGGCGGACACCTGCACCGCGCCGGGGCTGGACCCGATCCACAACTTCATGGACTACACGCAGGACTCCTGCATGGACATGTTCACCCCGGGTCAGGCCGACCGGATGAGCGACGCCTGGGTCGCCTTCCGCGCCGGCGGCCAGGGCTGACCACGGCGCCGGGCGGGCCGCCCGACAGCGGCCCGCCCGGCCTCCGCACCGGTCAGTCGACAGTCGGCAGCTTCGGCCCGAGCACGTCGTCGGCGTCCACGATGGTGTACGCGTACCCCTGCTCGGCCAGGAAGCGCTGCCGGTGCGCGGCGTACTCGGTGTCGATGGTGTCCCGGGACACCACCGTGTAGAAGTGCGCCTGCCGGCCGTCGGCCTTCGGCCGCAGCACCCGGCCCAGCCGCTGCGCCTCCTCCTGCCGGGACCCGAACGTGCCGGACACCTGGATCGCCACCGCCGCCTCCGGCAGGTCGATGGAGAAGTTGCCCACCTTCGAGATCACCAGCGTGCGGATCTCACCGGAGCGGAACGCGTCGAACAGCCGCTCGCGCTCCTTGTTCGTGGTCGAGCCCTGCACGATCGGCGCGTCCAGGTACTCGCCGAGTTGGTGCAACTGGTCCAGGAACCCACCGATGACGAGGACCTGCTCGGACGGGTGCCGCTCCACCAGCGCCCGGACCACCGGCAGCTTGGTGCGGGCGGTCGCCGCCATCCGGTACCGCTCCTCGGCCTCCGCCGTCGCGTACGCCAGCCGCTCCGCGTCGGTCAGCGTCACCCGTACCTCGGTGCACTCCGCCGGGGCGATCCAGCCCTGCTGCTCGATGTCCTTCCACGGCGCGTCGTACCGCTTCGGGCCGATCAGGCTGAACACGTCGCCCTCGCGGCCGTCCTCGCGTACCAGCGTCGCGGTGAGGCCGAGCCGGCGGCGGGCCTGGAGGTCCGCGGTGAAGCGGAAGATCGGCGCGGGCAGCAGGTGCACCTCGTCGTAGACGACCAGGCCCCAGTCGCGGGCGCCGAACAGGTCCAGGTGGGTGAACGCGCCGCCACGCCGCGAGGTGAGCACCTGGTACGTGGCGATGGTGACCGGGCGGATCTCCTTGCGCTCGCCCGAGTACTCGCCGATCTCCTCCTCGGTCAGCGACGTGCGGGCGATCAGCTCCCGCTTCCACTGCCGTCCCGCCACGGTGTTCGTCACCAGGATCAGCGTGGTCGCCTTCGCCTCGGCCATCGCCGCGGCTCCGACGAGCGTCTTGCCGGCGCCGCAGGGCAGCACCACCACGCCGGACCCGCCGGCCCAGAACGCCTCGACGGCCTCCCGCTGGTACGACCGCAGCGTCCACGGCCTGCCGCCGTCCTTGCCGGACTCGGCCAGGTCGATCGGGTGCGCCTCGCCGTCCACGTACCCGGCCAGGTCCTCGGCCGGCCAGCCGAGCTTGAGCAGCGCCTGCTTGAGTCGCCCCCGCTCGGACGGATGCACGGCGATGGTGTCGTCGTCGAGCTTCGCGCCGAGCATGCCGGCGAGCTTCTTGCTCTTCGCCACCTCGATCAGCACCACCCGGTCCAGCGCGCGCAACACCAGCCCGTGCACCGGGTCGTTGGCGAGCTGGAGCCGGCCGTACCGGTCCATCGTCTCGGCCACGTCCACCAACAACCCGTGCGGCACCGGGTAGCGGGAGTACTTGATCAGGGAGTCGACCACGCCCTCGGCGTCGTGGCCCGCGGCCCGGGCGTTCCACAGGCCCAGCGGGGTGAGCCGGTAGGTGTGCACGTGCTCGGGGGAACGCTCCAGCTCGGCGAAGGGCGCGATGGCCATCCGGCAGGCCTGCGCGTCCGGGTGGTCGATCTCCAGCAGCAGCGTCTTGTCCGACTGCACGATCAGTGGTCCACCGCTCACGCCAGCGTCCTCTCGCATCGCCCGGAATCTCTGCCCGCACCACAGCTGACCTGCCGAAGGCGGACCATCCAGTGTTACACGCCGGGGACGGTCCGAAAAAAGTCTTGCTGGACAGGCAACGTCATACTCGTCCCACACGTCTAGCAAGCGGGACAACTGTCCAGGGAGGGCCCATGCAGCGTGTCCGGTTTCTCGCTCGGGTCGCCGGCCTGGCGGTGGTCGTGCTGGTCGGCGTAGGCGCGTGCGCGCTCGATCCGCAGCCGGAGGGCGCCGGGGTCACCACCCCCGCGCCCGTCGGGCTGACGGAGGGAGCATCGGGGGCGAGCGCGCCGCCCGCGTCCGAACGGCCGGCGACGTCCCCGTCGGCGCAGCCGAGCCGGACGGCCACGCCGAAACCCTCCCGGTCGCCCGGGGCGACCGCCTCCCCGAAGCCCACGCCGAAGCCGAGCCGGTCCACCGGGTGCCCGCAGGGGGAGCACCAGCGGGCCGTGGAGAGCTACCTGAGCCGGCTGGGCGGTTTCGGAACGCTGACCGTGGACGGCACGCAGTCCGCCGCCGACTGCGTCGCGATCAAGAAGTTCCAGACCCGGTACGGGATCAGCCCGGCCTCCGGCCGCGCCGGCCCCACCACGTACGACGTGGCGAAGCGGCTCGCGAACACCGACGTGTCGCGCTGCCGCGCCGGTTCCCGGCTCACCTTCTGCGTCGACCTGACCCGGCAGACCGTGTGGGCGATGCGTGGCGGGACGGTGGTGATGGGCCCGACCGTCACCCGCACCGGCATGTCCGGCTACGCCACGCCGGCCGGCACCTACTCGGTGGGCCGGAAGAACCTGCGCGAGTGGTCCAACCCGTACGAGGTGTGGCTGCCGTACTGGCAGCAGTTCAACGGCGGGATCGGCTTCCACGAGACCACCACCTACCTGCACGAGGGCGCGATCGGCTCGCACGGCTGCGTCAACCTGCTGCACCGCGACGCGGTCCGGCTCTGGGAGCTGGGCTCGGTCGGCACCCGCGTGGTGGTGGTCGGCCGCCGCCCCGGCACCTGAGCCACCCCCGCCCCGCCCGTACCCGTGACCGGAGCGCCCGGATCAGGGTTTTAACCCCTGTCCGCGCGATCCGCTGGGTGTCACGCTGGAAGCCGGGTCCACCACGGGGCGGGGAGGGGCTGACATGACCGTCGACCAGGACGTGCTTCCCGAGGACGAGCGGATGCGGCAGCACGAGGTCTCCACGGCGGTGCTGGTCGGCTACGCGGCCGCCGCCGCCGGCGTGTTCGGCTGGTTCCTGTTCGGGCTGTTGGTGCAGCGGCAGGGGTTCGTCGACTCGGTCGGCGAGTCCGCCGGCGCGGCCTTCGGGCTGCTGCTCGCCGTCTCGGTGATCGGTACGTTGCGCCGCAACGGGGAATGACGCCTCACTCCTCCAGCACGGCGGCCGTGATCCGGTGCAGCGCGAACGTGTGCAGCATCTCCGTGCGGTCGTCCTCGGCGCGCAGGTAGCCGGCGCCGATCGAGACCGGCCGGACCAGCCGGGACGCGGTCGCCCCGTGCGCGTCGACGTAGCCGACCCAGACCAGTGCCCGGTCCCGTACCGCCTGCTGGAGCACCGCCAACGCGTCGCCGTGCCCGGGCACCGGCGTCGGACCGCCGGGCGGCGTGCCACCGCGGACCACGGCCGGCGCCCG
>NZ_CADEAU010000230.1 GCF_902825405.1 Micromonospora maritima
CCGGCGGCCGGCGAGCGCGTCGAAGGCGAGGCTGGCCCGTCGGCGCGCCTCCTCGGCGGCGGAGCCGACCAGGTCGGTGGCGTCGTCGGCCAGGCCGGAGGAGTTGCGGCGGGCCGCCCGGGTGGCGTCCCGCACGCTGTCACCGGCGGTGCCGACCGCGGAGAGCAGGTGCTCCCACGCCTGGTCCGCGACCCGCTCGGTCTTGCTGCGGCGGTCCATCAGGCTGGATCCGAACATCGTTCTACCTCCTCGGGTGCCGAAGCCCGGCGGCCACTTCGGACTCCGGTGTTCATCCGGCGCGTCACGGTTCACTCCCCCTGGGCTGTGCCCCACCGGCGCGCGCGCCAAACCCGTCCCGGCCCCGACCCAGGGCGTCGTCGGGGCGAATCGGACGAACCGCCGAGAACGTGACGGGGACCGGGTGTCCGCCCGGGGTGCGCGGGCCCGCTACCCTGGTCGGCGGATCGGCCGGTCCGGCCCGGTCGTTCGGCCGGTCGCGGTCCGCGTCGAAGGGGAAATTGGAACCCGGAGGTCCGGATTGGGTTCGCCCAGGTGTGCCCACTCCGCGAATTGCTCATCCCGGGGGGTGGCGACCGGGGCCGTCGGAGGAATACTCTCGGTCGCGGCCCGCGTACTGATGAGGCGCCCGTACGGGCGAGTGGAGGTGCTCGCGTGAGCCTGTCGATCGTGAAGTCGGTGCGTCCGGGTGGTGTCGTCCAGATCGCGCCCCGTGGGGAGATCGACGTCGACACCGCGTACGAGGTGCGGGAAGCGATCGCCGAGGTGCTCGCGAAGGCCCGACCCGCCCGGATCGAGCTCAACATGCGGCTCGTGACGTTCATCGACTCCGTCGGCATCAGCGCCATGGTCGCCGGCTTCCAGACCTGCGAGGTCAGCGGCGTCAAGCTCGTGGTCACCGAGCCGAGCCGGTTCGTGCACCGGCAGCTCTGGGTGACCGGGCTGCTCGGCCTCTTCGGCGCGCCCGAGCCCTGGTTCGCCGACGACGCCCCCGAGGTGCTGCCCGGCGCCTGAGCGGCACCCTCGACCCCTCTCCGGCCCGGGGACCTTCGACCCGTTGCCAGTCCGGCTCCGGTACGGGACTATCGTCGCGACCCACGACGGCGAGGGGGATCGGTTGCAGAGCAGCGACAGCTTCAGCTACACCGTGCAGGCCCGGTGCACACGGGCGGAAGCGGTGGCCCTACTCGGCGACCTGAGCCGGCAGGGCGAGCTGCATCCGCTGATCGTGCGGGTCCGGCAGGTGCCGTCCCGGCCCGGCGCGCTGGCCAGCTACGCGATCACCGACCGGCTGGAGCTGGGTCCGCTGCACTTCCCGGTCACCTACCAGGCGGACGTGCTGGTCGCCAGCGAGGACGAGGTGGTCACCGTGGCCCGGCAGCAGCCGGCGACGACGGTCCGCAACCACACCCGGCTGCGCGACGAGCCCGACGGCGTGGTGCGGATCGACGTGGAGATCACCCTGACCGCGCCGGCCCCGCTGTTCGGCTACGCGTTCCGCCAGGCCCGCGCCGCCCATCTCGGCCTCGCCGCCCGCCTGGGCGCGACCCTCGAGGGGCGGCCGGTCTGACTCAGCCGGCCCGCCGGGCGGGAACCGGCCGGCGGGCGCCCGCCCGCAGCCGTCCCCACGGCTTCCAGGTGGACAGCACGGTGGCCACGAGCAGCAGCGTGGTGGAGACGGCCGGCGGCACCACCAGATCGACCCGCAGGTGCGCGTCGGCGGCGCCGGCCAGCGCGCCGAGATGCCGGATCCGGGGCGTCAGCAGGAGCAGCACCAGCCCCAGCATCACGGTGGTGAGCGCGAACTTCACCAGCACCCACCGCCAGCGCAGCAGGCCCCAGGGGGTGAGCAGCGCGCTGGCCACCCCGACCAGCCAGACGGCGACGCTCAGCGGGGCGAACAGCCAGGTGGCCAGCAACGCCGCCGCGGGGTAGACGACCTCCGGGTCGGCGCCGCGCAGCCCGGCCACGCCCAGCGCGAGCAGCCCCAGGTCGGCGCCGAGCCAGCCGAGCGAGGTGACCAGGTGGGCGGTGAGCAGCGCCTTGCGTCCGGTGGGGGAGAGTCGTCTCATACCGCCGATCGTCGGCCGTCGCGCGGCCCACGTCGTGGGCCGCGCGACGACATCCGACGTACGTCGGGGAGCGTAGTGCTCAGTAGACCGACAGGTGCACGTGGTTGGTGTGGTCGCTGGACGGGTCGCCGTTGCCGCCGCTGTACGACTTCCAGCCGCTGCTGGGCAGCCAGATCTGCTTGAACCAGATCACGTAGAGCACGGCGAGCGGGTCGGCGTTGCGCACGAAGTACGCGGCCAGGTTGTTGCCGTACGTCCGGTCGCCGCCGCTGGCCACCCCGCCGAAGCCGTCCTTCTGGGCGGCGAAGTCGCAGGCGCGTCCCTTCGGGTGCTCACCGGACCCGCTGGGTCGGTGGCAGGAGACGTACCGGGTGAAGCCGGCCGCCTTCGCCTGTTGCAGCGCGTGCAGCGTGCGCGGGGTGATGCAGCCGTCGGCCGGCGTCGGGTCGTTGACGCTGCACGACTCCGCCGGCCAGGAGCCGTCGGAGTTGCGCTTGGCGGGCGTCGCGTTCGCCGTCGAGGTGCCCCGGACGCCGCCGCTGCCGGCGGACGGCCTGTCGTTCGCCACCTCCAGCGCCCGCTCGGCCTGCTGCTTGCGCTTGGCCATCACCGCGACCTGCTTGCGCTGCTCCCGGATCTCGCCGTCGAGCGCGGCGCGGGTCCGGGTCGCCTCGTCCCGCGTCGTGATCAGGTCGCGCAGGGTCCGGTCCTCGTGCGCGGCGACCTGCTCCAGCGCCGCCGCCCGGTCCATGAAGCCCTCGGGGCTGCTGCTGCCGAGCAGCGCCGCCGCGGTGCCCATCCGGCCGGTGCGGTACGCCACCTCGGCGATCTCGCCGACCTTGGCGTCGCGTACGGCCAGCTCGGCGCCGACCGCGTCGAGTCGCTCGGTGAGCTGCTTCTGCCGGGCCACCGAGCGGCTGAGCGCGGTCCTGGCCTCCAGCCAGCCCTTGCTGGCCGCGTCGAGCTGGGCGCGCAGTTCCGGGGTGCCGCCCTCGTCGTCACCGCCGGGGGCGGCGGCACGCAGGCCGGTGGGGGAGGCCGACCACGCCGCCGCGGCGGGGGTGGTCGGCACGGTCACGACGCCGAGGGCCAGCATCGTGACGAGCAGGGCCGCCATCCGGGCGGCCGTCCGTCGTACAGGTGCCACTGGGGGCATTCACGTGTCCTTCCGTCAACCGCCGACCGGGTTAGCTGACGGGTTCGGGACGGAAGATCCCTACCGCTGACGCGGATGCACCCCACGTACGTGGTTCCCCGGCTCGCCCTGCGGGCGATTAGGCGACGGCCGCTCCACCGGCGCCGGGTGTGGCGCCGTGGGTGTGGCCGCGACCGAGCCTACCGGCGCTGCCCGGGGCCGGCTCCGTCGCCCGGAGCCGCGATCCCGGCAAAGCCGGCATTACGCCACAATAGCCGCCGAGATTTAAGTTTGCCCTAATTACCACTCGGTCGGGCCGCACGCCCCGGCCGACGCTCCGGGTTCGATCTGCAACGTCGCGTGATCGATCGAGAAGTCCTCGTGCAGGGCGGCTCGGGCGGCGGCCAGCACGGCGGCGACCTCGGCGCCCGGATCGGTGGTCAGGTGCGCGGAGGCCACCTCCATGCCCGAGGTGAGCGTCCAGACGTGCAGGTCGTGCACCTCCGCCACACCCGGCACCGCGGCCAGCCGGTCGTGCACGGCGGTCACCTGGAGATGCTCCGGCGCGGCCTGCACCAGGATGCGGACCGCCGCCCGCCCGAGCCGCCAGGTGCGGGGCAGGATGAACAGGCCGATGGCGACGGCCACCAGCGGGTCGGCCCACCACCAGTCGGTGGCCGCGATGACAAGCGCGGCGCCGATCACCCCGAGCGAGCCGAGCAGGTCGCCGAGCACCTCCAGGTACGCCCCGCGCAGGTTGATGCTCTCCTGCGCCCCGGAGCGCAGCAGCGCGAAGGCCCCGATGTTGGCGAGCAGGCCGAGCACCGCCACCACCAGCATCGGGCCGGCGAGCACCTCGGGTGGCTCACCGAACCGGCGTACCGCCTCGACCAGGACGTAGACCGCGACCGCGCCGAGCAGCACCGCGTTCGCCAGCGCCGCGAGGACCTCCAGTCGGTAGAGGCCGAACGTGCGCTGCGGATCGGTGGTGGCGCGTCGGGTGGCGGTGATGGCGGCGAGCGCCATGCCGATGCCGAGCACGTCGGTGAACATGTGCCCGGCGTCGGAGAGCAGCGCGAGCGACCCGGTCGCGAAGGCGGCCACCGCCTCGACCAGCATGAGGGCGGTGAGCAGCGCGAACGCCGCCCAGAGCCGGCCCCGGTGGCGGTGTGCCGCGTTGGTCACCGCACCGCTGTGGTCATGACCTGCGCCCACGCACACACCCTTCCCTCCCGCACCCCGGCCAGGCCCAATGTATGTTCACATCGCTATGTGTGCAAGTGAGGGTCTGTCACCCGGTCGGGTCGAGCGTGGTGAGGCGCTGGGTGGCCCGGGACAGCGCGACGTAGAGCGTCCGCACCCCCGAGCCGGGATCGGCCCGGATCTCGCTCGGCGCGACAAGCACCACGCCGTCGTACTCCATGCCCTTGGCCTGCAGGCTGGTCACCACCTGGAGCCGGCCGGCGCCGAGGCCGTCCAGCCAGCCGGCCACCTCGTCCCGGCGCGGCACCGGAGTGATCACGCCGACGGTGCCCTCCACCTCGCCCAGCAGCGTCCGGGCCGCCTCGACGGTCGCCGCCGGCAGCTCGGCCGCGGGCACCGTGCGCTCGACCGGCGGCACACCAGTGGAACGCACCGCGTCGGGCAGCGTCAGGTCCGGGTACAGCCGGCGGATCTCCGCCGCCGCCACCGCGAAGATCTCCGCCGAGTTCCGGTAGTTGGTGGTCAGCTCGTAGCGGTGCCGGCGGCGTCGCCCCAGTGCCTGGTCGCGGGCCCGGTCCAACTCCTGCGGGTCGCCGGTCCAGGCGGTCTGGGCCGGGTCGCCGACCACCGTCCAGGACGCCAGCCGGCCGCGCCGCCCGACCATCCGCCACTGCATCGGCGACACGTCCTGCGCCTCGTCCACCACCACGTGGGCGTAGTCGCGGTAGTCCGCCGGACGCTCGCGGGCCGCCGCCCGGGCGGCGCGCTGCCGGTCGGCGTACGTGCTCAGCTCGCGCACGCCGCCGGCCAGCTGGTAGGGGTCCCGTTTCGGCTTCGCCCGCCGCACCGGAGTGCCGAGCAACGCGTCCAGCTCGTCCAGCAGGGCGATGTCGGCGACGGTCAGCCCGTCGGTGTCCAACGTCCGGTACGCGTCGGTGAGCAACCGGATCTCGGCCGACGAGAGAACCCCGCCGGCGTACCGGCGCAGCCGCTCCGGCCGCGCCAGCCAGCCCAGCACGTGGCGCGGATGCAGCCGGGGCCACCAGGCCTTGAGGAACTCGCGGAACTCCGGCCGCTCGATGATCTCGTCCTCGAACGCGGGCTGCTCCGGCAACCGGCCCACCCGCAGCGTGCGGGCCTGCGCGTAGAGCGCGGCGAGCACCGCGTCGAACGCCGACCGACGCACCTCGTTGCGGCGCGCGCCCCGGGTCAGCGTCCGGTCCCGGATGCCGTCCAGCGCGGGCCGCTCCAGCCGCAGCAGCTCACCGCGGTAGAGCAGGCGCAGCTCCGCCGGCGAGTCCGGCACCGCGTCCCGCACCGCCCGCTCCAGCACCCGGCGCATCCGCAGCGACCCCTTCACCGCGGCCACCTCCGGCGGATCGGTCCGGGTCGCGGACATCCCCGGGAACAGCGAGCCCAGCGAGTGCAGCGTGGCCGTCTCCTCGCCGAGCGAGGGCAGCACCGAGGCGATGTACTCGACGAAGACGCCGGACGGGCCGACCACCAGGATGCCGCCGCCGGCGTAGCGGGCCCGGTCGGAGTAGAGCAGGTACGCGGCCCGGTGCAGCGCCACCGCCGTCTTGCCGGTGCCCGGACCGCCGGAGACGATCGTGATGCCGCCGCCGGGGGAGCGGATCGCCTCGTCCTGCTCGCGCTGGATGGTGGCGACGATGTCCCGCATGCCCCGGCCGGTGGCCCGAGAGAGCGTGGCCAGCAGCGCGCCGTCGCCGACCACCGCCATGTCCGCCGGAGCCGCCTCCGGATCGAGCAGGTCGTCCTCGATCCGGGTGACCTTCTCGGCGGCCGACTGGATCGTGCGCCGCCGCACGACGCCGCGCGGCTCGGCGGGCGTGGCCTGGTAGAACGCCGCTGCGGCCGGCGCCCGCCAGTCCACCACGAGCGTCTCCGCGTCGTCGGCGCGTACGCCCAGCCGGCCCACGTGCAGCACCTGCCCGGTCCGCAGGTCCAGCCGGCCGAAGACCAGCCCCTCGTGCTCGGCGTCCAGCACGTGCCGCCGCTGGGCGGCGTGGAAGACCATCGCGTCCCGCTCGACCAGGGCGCCGAAGGTGCCCACCCGGGCCAGCCGGTAACCCTCCCGCTCGGCGTCGGCCGCGGACCGGCGCAGTTCGGCCAGCCGGGCGTACACCCGGTCGAGATGCCGCTGCTCGGCGGCGATCTCCCGGTCCAGCGTGGTCTGGTCGGTCAACGCGGTGCTCCTGGGGTCGGACGGCACGACGGGGCTGAATGAGGGTACGGGCCGCCGGCAAGGCGGACGTCGGGGCCATGCCGCCGGCCGGGGTCGCGTCGACGGCGCTTGCCCGT
This sequence comes from Micromonospora maritima, assembly GCF_902825405.1. Taxonomy (GTDB): domain Bacteria; phylum Actinomycetota; class Actinomycetes; order Mycobacteriales; family Micromonosporaceae; genus Micromonospora; species Micromonospora maritima. Next base: position 6,751 of record NZ_CADEAU010000230.1, read on the forward strand.
TATCCGGTCGTTCCCACCCGTTTTCCGGGCCGTTGCGCCGCGGCCGGGTGCGGCCCGGCGAGGGTGGCCGTCAGGGTGTGACGGTGGCGACGGCGGCGGCGTCGCCACCGCGGCCGGCCGGCGCGGCGAGGACCCGGTCCAGCACCCCGGCGACGGCCGCGTTGACCTCGTCCGGCCGCTCCATCATCAGCATGTGACCGGCGCCCGGGCAGACGGTCAGTTCGGCCGTGGGCAGCGCCGCCGCGATGGACTCGGCGCAGGGCGGCGGGGTCAGCCGGTCCCGGTCACCGACGAGCGCCGCGGCCGGCAGCCCGCCCAGCGCGGTAAGCGTCTCCAACCGGTGCTGGGCGCCGATCGAGGCACGGAACCCGCCGATCGAGCGCAGCGTGGCGCGCGCCACGGCCGACGTGACCAGCCGGATGTCCGCCCCGTCGCAGCGGTCGCCGAAGAGCATCCAGCGGATGCTCGGGCGCAGCGCCCGCAGCAGCGCGTGCGGAGGTCGCCAGCCGCCGCAGCGGGCCAGCACCCCGGCGCCGGTGGTCTCGGCGAGGCGGATCAACCGGGCGATCCGGGGCGAGAGCCCGTAGACGGTGTGCGTGTGCCCCTCGGCGGTGGTCGACACGAAGACCAGGCCGGCGGTACGCGCGGCGAACCGGTCGGGGTGGCGGTGGGCGTACTCCATCACGGTCATCCCGCCCATCGAGTGCCCCACCAGCACGACCGGCCCGGACGGGGCGATCTCGTCGACCACCGCCGCCAGGTCGTCGCCGAGCTGCGCCAGGGTGGCGTCGCGCAGTGCCAGGCAACTCGACCGGCCGTGGCCGCGCGCGTCGTAGGTGACCAGGCGCACCCGGTCGGCGAAGCGCTCCCGCAGGTCGGCGATCTGGCGGTGCCAGCTGCGCCCGTCCAGCGTCCAGCCGTGCAGCAGGACGACGGTGACCTCGGCGTCGACCGGCCCACTGACCGTGACGTGCAGGCGTACGTCGTCGGACAGCCGCAGTTCCCGATGCTCGGGCATCGTCCACCTCCCCGGGCCGGACCGGCGCACGCACCGGAGTGACCCGGCGGTAACACCGGCGTTACCCGCCATGACACCACGGCAACCGGGGTGGGGAGAAGATTCGACGTCCGGCCGCGCGCGGTCGCATCGGTGACCAGGCTGGAGGCATGCCGTCCACCCCCGCCGCCCGCAGCCCCCGGGCCGCCCTGGCGGAGCTGCTCGGTGGCAACCGCCGGTTCGTCAGCGGCCAGCCGCTGCACGGGCACGACGTGACGGCCGCCGCGGCGGTGGCCTCCGGGGATCAGCAGCCGTACGCGGTGCTGCTGGGCTGCATCGACTCCCGGGTGCCGCTGGAGGCGATCTTCGACCAGACGTTCGGTTCGATCTGTGTGATCCGCACCGGCGCGCACGTGCTGGACCGGGCGGTGTGCGGCTCGATCGAGTACGTGGTGGGCCAACTCGGGGTGCGGCTGGTGATGGTGCTCGGCCACGAGCGCTGCGGCGCGGTCGGCTCGGCGGTCGACGCGCTGCGCACCGGACGGCGGCCCGGCGGCGCGCTGGCGTACGTGGTGGACCGGATCGCCCCGGCGGTCCTCGAGGTCGGGGTGGACGACCCGGCCGCCCACCCGCT